>JAFSXW010000094.1 GCA_017443885.1 Clostridia bacterium
CAAACTCCGTTTGCATGAAGCGTTGCACTTCGCGCCACATTGCGGACTAATTATTATATAAATTGTCATACTGGAAGTACTAAGCGAGCGGAGTGTATCTTTTTAAATCAAAATAAAAACAGCCTCAATATTAAAATTTAGGCTGTTTTTTATTTAATTATTTAAATTTTAAATTCTTTCTAGCACATATTTTGCAACATCTTTAACATCAATGGTGATTTGTTGCATAGTATCGCGGTCGCGAATGGTAACGGTGTTTTTCTCTAAGGTGTCGAAATCTATGGTTACGCAGAATGGTGTTCCAATTTCGTCTTGCCTGCGATAGCGTTTTCCAATAGAGCCGGCTTCATCATAGGTGCAAGGGAAGTAATCAGAAAGTTTATCTAGCACTTCAAGTGCTTTTTCATTTAAGTTCTTTTGAAGAGGAAGCACTGCAACTTTATATGGTGCAATTTCTGGCTTAAAGTGCATAACAACTCGAGTTTCGCCATTATCTAGCTTTTCTTCATCATAGGCTTCGCAAAGAAGGGCAAGGGTTAATCTATCGGCACCAATAGAATATTCAATAACTGTTGGAATAAACTTTTCATTTGTGAATGGGTCGGTGTATTGCATACTTTTTCCACTAAACTCTTGGTGGCGAGAAAGGTCCCAAGTGCCACGATGATGAATTCCATTAAGTTCTTGCCAGCCAATAGGGAATAAATATTGAATATCGCAAGCCGCTTTTGCATAGTGGGCAAGCTTATCGTGGTCATGAAATCTTAGGTGCTCTGGTTTTAAACCTAAACCCTCTACGAAAGCCATTGCTCGTTTTTTATAATCTTCATAAAAAGCCATACTATCTTTATCTGCACAGAATTTTTGAAGTTCCATTTGTTCAAATTCAATAGTTCTGAATAAGAAGTTGCCAGGGGTTATTTCGTTTCTAAAAGATTTACCAATTTGAGCTATTGCAAAAGGCACTTTTGCTCTTGTGGTTCTTTGAACATTTAAGAAGTTCACATATTCGCCTTGGCAAGTTTCGGGCCTAAGGTAAACTTTATCTGCACCTTCTTCTAGTGTGCCACGGCTGGTTATAAACATAGGGTTGAATTTTCTAATTGGCGTCCAACTAAAACCACCACAGTGAGGGCATTTAATATTGTGCTCACTAATATATGCTTCAAGTTCTTCATTTGTCATGGCTTCGGCGCTAACTGAGCCTTTAGAGTGAGCTTCAACTAATGTGTCGGCACGAAAGCGTTGTTTACAAATTTTGCAGTCCATTTTAGGGTCGCCAAAACTTGCAACATGTCCGCTTGCTTCCCAAACCTTTGGGTTCATAAGAATTGCTGCATCAACACCAAAAGTGTCCTTGTCTTTTTGCACAAATTCTTTCCACCAAGCTCTTTTAATATTATTTTTAAGCTCAACACCAATAGGTCCAAAATCCCATGTGTTTGCAAAGCCATCATAAATTTCGCTTCCAGGGAACACAAAGCCCCTAGATTTACATAAATTTACGATTTTGTCCATACTAACTTTTTTTTCTTCCATTTTTTATTCTCCTTTATTTTATAATGGGGCATTAGGATTATTTCTGAAATAAAAAACCCTATGCCTATAAAAGCATAGGGACGATTTACATTTATAAAACCGCGGGTCCACCCTAATTGCAAGATAAAACTTGCCTCTCTTTAAGTTTTTGCCACTAATAAAGCGCCACCTTTATATCATTATGGCTATTAAACTATAAAAATAGTAGCACTAATTGAATATAATGTCAACTCTTTTTAAATATTTTAATTATTAAAAAAAACCTTCTATAACACAACAAATAGTTATAAAAAAATAATTATTCTTTTATTTATTTACTTGCATATTATAAATAGAAGTGGTAAAATAACCTAGGTTTTTAAGGAGAAGACTATGATAGAACTTAAAAATATTAAAAAATATTATTCAATGGGAGAAAATTCGATAGTTAAAGCGCTAGATGATGTTAGCCTTAAAATTGAAGATGGTGAATTTGTGGCAATAATTGGGCCATCTGGAAGTGGAAAATCTACACTTATGAATATCATTGGTTGCCTAGATAAAGCAACAAGTGGAGAGTATTTTGTAGATGGTGTGGAAATATCTAATTTTAAAGAAAACGATTTGGCGTTTTTAAGAAATAAAAAATTAGGCTTTATTTTCCAGGGTTTTAACCTTTTGCCAAAACTTACGGCTTTTGAAAATGTTGAACTTCCACTAATTTATCAGGGGGTGAGCATTGGAAAGCGAAAAGTGCTTGCAAACAACGCCTTAAAAGCTGTGAATATGGAAGATAGGGCAAAGCATAAACCAACGGAACTTTCTGGCGGGCAACAACAGCGTGTGGCAATAGCACGAGCACTTGCAACTAGCCCTAGCATAATACTTGCCGATGAGCCAACTGGCAACCTAGATTCTAAAACTGGCGAAGAAGTTATGCAAATCTTAAAAGAATTAAACGCTAATGGCACAACAATAGTTTTAATCACTCATGATAGTGATGTGGCAAGCCATGCAAAAAGAGTGGTTAGAATTTATGATGGCCATCTCACAGAAGATTATTTAGTTGCAAGCAATAAAGTTAAAAGGGAGGATGTTTAATATGCATTTAGGCAACGCAATAAAAATGGCGTTTAAATCGCTAAAAACAAGTAAAATGCGAACCTTTTTAACAATGCTAGGCGTAATTATTGGCGTGCTAACGGTGGCACTTCTCACAACTGTAACCGATGGAGCCACAAGTTCTGTAATCAATTCGCTTAAAAAAGAAAGCACACTTAGCATGATATTAGTTCAGAAAGACACATCAGCTAGCAAATTTCATGAAGTGATTGATTCTGTTAAAACTAATGAAAACATGGGGGAATTTGATTATAGTGTTGTTGTGCAAAATTCTTCTAATGTGAATAATGGCGCTATTTCTGTTTCCACAATCACCGGCTATGATAATAACGGAAATCCTATTTATAGTGCTTATTATAAAAGAAATGTTCTAACTAAAACCACAATTTATGGTATAGAGCAAAATTTTAATGAGATTCGTAATTTAAAATTTGATGGGAATTGGATAAATGATGCCAGTGAAGTTTTAGTTGATAGCGAATTTATGGAGGCATTTTTTGGAAAAGGTGCCACAAATGAAAGCGTTATTGGAAAAACCATAAAACTTGGTGGAATAGAGTATTTAAAAATTAGTGGCAATGCTGAAGATAGTGCGCAAGCCGAAAATTTTTATAACGCCATAAAAACCATACTAATTAATGCAAAATATGTGGCAAGCATTAATGATTTTAATGCATCACAAAATTTTGTGGACGGCAAGGCTCAGCTATTTATTTCTCCAAATGAATTTGTTGCCGACACAACTTTAGTGTCACTAGTTAAAAGTGCTGTTTCAAGCATAACTTCTGATGAAAATGTTATTTCTTCATATATTGTAGCAGAAACTTTTGATGCAACTTCGGCAAAAGAATATAAAATTGTTGGCGTTTTAAAAGATGAAGAGCAATCTTTTAGCCTTGGTTCTTCTAATGGGGATATGAAAAATTCATTATCTACTATGGGAACTGAATTTGCAGCACTAAGCGAAGCGATTGAAAGAAGTGCAAAAGGTAAGGTTTACACACTTTTAGATGATTCTAATATAAGCATATTATCTAGTAAGGGCATAGCATCTAAAAATGATTTATTAATAACAGGTGCATATCTTCGCTATGAAAATGAAAATGATGTAGGTGAAGGGAATATTAGAATTATGATGGCGTTTATGAAAGAAGGCTATCAAATAATGAAAGATATTATGCCAGTTTCAATGGATAGTGTGGCTGCCATAATAAATACCAGTATGAATGTGCTTACCATTATGCTCACGGTTATATCAAGCATATCGCTAATAGTTGGTGGAATTGGGATTATGAATATTATGCTTGTTGCTGTAACCGAGCGAACAAGAGAAATTGGAATAAGAAAAGCGATTGGTGCAAAACGAAGCAGTATTCTAACTCAATTTTTAGTTGAAGCATTAATAGTTAGTTTACTTGGTGGGGCAATTGGATTAATACTTTCATGGATTGGTTCACTAATAATAGGGCATGTTATGGGAATTGCGCTATTTATGCCATTCTGGGTTATAGCTATGAGCCTAGGTTTCTGTTTGGTTATTGGGGTTGTTTTTGGAATGTATCCAGCAATCAAAGCATCAAAATTACAGCCAATAGACGCCCTTCGCCACGATTAATAAAAACGCTTTTCATGAGTGTTATTAAAAATTAATATGGTAAAAATGAATAATTTTTAGAATAAAAAAGTGAACCTTTTGGGTTCGCTTTTTTGTTTGAAGTTTAATTATAAAACTTATTATGGCATTAGAATAAATGTATTTTAAAATAAGGCAATAGAAATTAAAATATTTTAAACTAATTGTTCTATGATTTTGTTTAGCACCAAAAAGCCTTTATCGGTGGCTTTTATGTGATTTGTTTGGGTATCTAGCACTAAAAAGCCATTTTTTATTAAGGTAAATAATCTTTCTTTTCTAGTTGCTAAAAAGTTTTCGTTAAATTCGGCGTTATACGCTTCTGTGTCGAGCCCTTCGCTTCGCCTTAGCATTAGCATAACCCATTCTTCTTTTTCTTCTTGCTGAGTTAAAATTTTGGCTTCACTAACAGGAACTTTATTTTTTGTTTCAAGATATGCAATATATGCAGGAAGGTCAGAGGTGTTAGAAAATCTTTCATGCTTTAAAAATGAATGAGCGCTAAGCCCTAATCCTAAATAATTCCAGCGTTTCCAATACACTTGATTGTGTTTAGATTTAAGCCCGGGTTTTGCAAAATTAGAAACTTCGTATCTTTCATATCCAGCCTCTGAAAGCCTCGACACACAATAGGTGTATTGCTTTATCACGCTTTCTTCATCTGGAAGTTTAGTTTGTTTATTATTAATTTGAATAGATAGTGGCGTGCCATCTTCAACAGAAAGCATATATGTTGAAATGTGGGGAATATCTAATTTTAAAATTAAATCTAGTGTGGCGCTAATGTCTGCCAAGGTTTCACGAGGATACCCAAGTATTACATCTGCACTGATATTAGATATGCCTTTATCTTTAAGCATATTTACGCATTTAATAAAATCTTCAACTTTATGAGTGCGTCCCATAGAGTGAAGAATTGAATTGCTTGCACATTGAAGCCCAATGCTAAACCTATTTACTCCTGCAAACATAAACTCATCAATTTTTTCTTTTGTTAGGCTGTTTGGGTTCACTTCAATAGTAATTTCAGCGTTGTTCTCAACAATAAAATTTTTGTATACTTCTTGCATTATTTGCTTTATTGCACTAGGGGGCAGGCAAGATGGCGTGCCTCCACCAATATATATGGTAGACACTTCATACTTTGCACTAAATTCTTTTCCTCGAAGTGCAATTTCTTTTTTTAGCGCTTCAATATATTTTAGCTTTATTTCATCCGAACTTACAAAACTAGTAAAACTACAATAAGCACATTTAGAGTTGCAAAATGGTATATGAATATATAAACTTAATCCTTTTCTCATTTTTCACCTTAATAAATACTTAAATTAACGAATACTTAAATCTATTAAAAGTGTATCACTAATACATTAATTTTGTCAACCCCAAAAATAATTCAAAAAATTTAAAAAAAATTAAAAATTTTATTCATTTATTGTTGACTTTCTAATTTAGCGGGTATATAATTTAAACAGAATTTGGCAATCTAGGCAAAAGAGTGCCAGCACTCTGGTATTAAAATTGTCAGTTTTGCATATAATATTAAATGGAGGGCTACAAAGTGAATTTAAGTGAAAGAAAAAAGAAAATACTTGAAGCGGTAATTGATGAATCTGCCACAACTAGTGAGCCAGTGTCTAGCAAGCAACTGCAAGAGAATTATTTAAATAACTTTAGTTCTTCAACAATTAGAAGTGAATTAGCAACGCTAGAAGAATTGGGGCTATTATATCATCCGCACACATCTAGTGGAAGGCTTCCAACATTAGAAGGAATTAAGTTTTATTTAGAAGAAATGGTGCCATCTATTAAAGCGAACGCATCTAACTTAATAAATGCCTTTGATGCTTCATTAGATAATGTGAAAGATATGTTAAAAAACACGGCAAAAAAGATAAGTGAAGCCACTAACTACACATCTATTATGTCGCTTTCACTTTACGATTTTGCAATAATTGAGAACGTGAAATTTTTAAAACTTGATGAAGAAAATGCATTAGTTGCACTTATCACTAATAGAGGCGCAATAAGAGATGTTATTAATTTAAACTTATCACAGGAAGAATTAGATAGTTCATCTAAAATGCTTTCAGATATATTTAAAGGGAAAACATTAAGGCAAATAGAAAATAGCGACTTTTTAATAACTAAAGAGATAGAAAAATATAAGTTTTTGTTTGAAACTATTGTTTTAATGGTAACTAAAGGTGATGAAATGCAAAATCGCCTTGCAATAGAAGGAAAAAGCAAATTATTTGAATATCCAGAATTTAGCACGGTAGATAATATGAAATCGGCATTAAATTTATTATACGAAGAAGATGCCATAGCAGATATTTTAAGCCCAGAAGATGAAGAAGATAATGAATATGGCATTAAAACAATTCTTGAAACTAATGAAAACAGCCCATCTAAAAATTGTGCTATAGTTACAGCGAATTTAAAATTAAACGATAAAACTATTGGAA
Organism: Clostridia bacterium; assembly: GCA_017443885.1. Classification (GTDB taxonomy): domain Bacteria; phylum Bacillota; class Clostridia; order Christensenellales; family UBA1242; genus UMGS2070. The sequence goes on from JAFSXW010000094.1 coordinate 6,742, forward strand.
AAGTTGGCGTGCTTGGCCCGCTTAGAATGGATTATAAAAATGTTATTAGCATTTTAAAAGGCCTTGCAAGCGAAATAAGTGAACAATTAAGTAATGAAAATAATAAAGGAGAATAAAAGATGAACGATAAACAAAATAACACGAACGACGATTGCAAATGTTCAGCGGAATGCACTTGCGGAGATGATTGCAACTGCACAGAAGAGAATAAATGCAATCCAAATTGCACTTGTGGCGAGCATAACAAGGGGAAACATCATCACAAACATAAGAGTGGCGAAAAATGTGATTGCCACGGGAAAGATGATTGTAATTGCCATGATAATGAGTGCGATTGTGAAGATTGCCACCCAAAAACAGCCGAAGAAGCACTAAAAATGTATGAGCAGGCTTTTAATAAATACGAAGAAGTTTTAACTAAGCTTGATGCAGATTTAGAAAAAGAAAAGAAACGAGCAGATGAAAATGAACATATAGCAAGATGCTTTAGGCAAGATTTAGAGCGATATAAAGAGCGCACGAAGAATATTGAAGCAGATGCTCAAATTTCTGCAAATATAAACACAGCAACAAAGTTGCTCCCAATTTTAGACAATTTTAATAGTGCAATTACATCAGCTCAAGATGAGCAGATTAAAAAGGGCTTTTCAATGATATATAGCGGGCTAGAAGATGTGATAAAAGGTTTAGGGCTAGAAGAAATTGAAGCACAAGGTGCCGAGTTTAATCCAGAGTTTCACAACTGCGTAAACAAAGTAAAAGCAGAAAAAGGACAAAAAGAAGGCACTATTTCAAAAGTTTATCAAAAAGGCTATAAAATGGCAGGCGAAAACGGAAAAGTTGTTCGTCATGCCGTTGTAGAAATATATGAATAAAAGGAAAGGAGATTAAAAAAATGGCAAAAATTATAGGTATTGATTTAGGAACCACAAACTCATGTGTGGCTATTATGGAAGGCGGTGAGCCAGTTGTTATTCCAAACGCAGAAGGATCTAGAACAACCCCAAGTGTTGTTGGATTTAAAAAAGATGGCGAAAGATTAGTTGGCCAAACAGCAAAACACCAAGCCGTCGCAAACAGCGAAAACACTGTTTCTAGTATTAAAAGAGATATGGGAACAGATAGAAAAGTTAAACTTAATGGCAAAGATTACACACCACAAGAAATTAGCGCAATGATTTTAACAAAGCTTAAAACTGATGCAGAAGCTTATTTGGGCGAAAAGGTAACAGAAGCAGTTATCACTGTTCCTGCATATTTCACCGATTCTCAACGCCAAGCAACAAAAGATGCTGGAAAAATTGCAGGGCTAGATGTTAAAAGAATTATTAACGAACCAACAGCAGCAGCCCTTGCTTATGGACTAGATAAAGCACAAGATAGTAAAGGTCAAAAAATTCTTGTTTACGATTTAGGTGGCGGAACATTTGATATTAGTGTGCTAGATATTGCAGATGGTGTGTTTGAAGTTTTGGCAACAGCCGGAAACAACCGTCTTGGTGGTGACGATTTCGATAATAAAATTAGTGAATATGTTTTAGCCGAGTTTAAAAACCAAGAAGGCATAGATTTATCTAATGATAAAGTTGCTATGCAAAGAATTAAAGAAGCCAGCGAAAAGGCAAAAATTGAACTTTCTGGCTCTCTTAAAACCACAATTAGCCTTCCATTTATTATGGTAGATAACAATGGCGTTAAAAACCTAGAAGTTGAACTTACAAGAGCAAAATTTGAAAGTTTAATTAGCGATTATGTTGCTCAAACAATTTCTTTAACTCAAAAAGCACTAGATGATGCAAAACTCACCAAAAACGACATAGCAAAAATAATTATGGTTGGTGGTTCAACAAGAGTTCCAATGGTTGTTGAAGAAGTTAAAAAATTCTTGGGCAAAGAGCCATTTAAAGGCATAAATCCAGATGAATGCGTTGCAATTGGTGCTGCAATTCAAGCAGGCGTTTTAGGTGGAGAAGTTAAAGATGTGCTTCTTCTAGATGTAACACCACTTTCTCTTGGTATTGAAACAATGGGTGGAGTGTTCACAAAACTTATTGAAAGAAACACAACTATTCCAACTAAAAAATCTCAAATTTTCTCTACTGCCGCAGATAATCAACCAGGCGTTGATATTCATGTTCTTCAAGGCGAAAGAGAACTTGCTGCCTACAACAAAACTATTGGCAGATTTGAACTAACAGGCATTGCTCCAGCACCTCGTGGAATACCACAAATTGAAGTTACATTTGATATTGATGCAAATGGCATTGTTCATGTTAGCGCTAAAGATCTCGGCACAGGAAAAAGCCAAGATATCACAATCACTGCTTCATCAAATTTAAGCGATGAAGAAATAGATAAGGCCGTTAAAGAGGCTGAAAAATATGCTGAAGAAGATAAAAAGCGTAAAGAAGTTGTAGACACTAAAAATAGCCTAGATCAAATGATTAGCTCTATCGAAAAAGTGCTTAAAGAAAGCGGAGATAAAGTTAGTGAAGAAGATAAGGCAAAACTTGTTGCCGAAATGGACAGCGCAAAAGAAGTTTATAAAAATAGTGACGATATTGAAAAACTAAAAACTGCTCTTGAAAGTCTCACAAAGGTGTCTAACGAAATATTCACAAAACTTTATCAAGGTGCAAATCCTAATGGTGCAAACCAAAATGGAAATGCCGGAAATGGTGGAACAGACCCTAATAACTTTGGCGACTACACTACTAAATAAGTGAAAAGTGAATCGCCCTTAGGGCTAGTGAAAAGTGAAAAGTGGAGGATAAGCAACTGCGTTGCTGTGAAGCACACGCTTTGCGTGCGAGAAGCATTGCCTAAGGCAACGTGAAGCACAAACTCCGTTTGCATGAAGCGTTGCACTTCGTGC
>JAFSXW010000008.1 GCA_017443885.1 Clostridia bacterium
ATATCGCCTAAAACGCCATCTATATACCTAGAAACGCTATCTGCTAGTGCCATGGCAGGAATTTCGCCACCTGTGAGCACATAATCGCCAATGCTAATTTCTTTATCAATAAGTAAGTCTATAATACGCTCGTCTATGCCTTCATAGTGCCCGCACAAAATTATTAGGTGCTTTTCTTTTGCTAGTGCCTTAACCATATGTTGATTAAGCGTTTCACCTTTGGGGCTCATATATATTTTAAGCGCCTTTTTATAGCCATAAATTGAAGTGATTGCATCATAAATTGGCTGAGGAGTAAGAAGCATACCAGGCCCACCGCCAAAAGGATAATCATCACACTTTTTATGCTTATCTAAAGAAAAATTGCGAATATCTATAATATTAATTTTTAGGGCATTTTTATCTTGCGCTTTGCCAAGAAGGCTGGTTTTAAGGGGTGCAAACATTTCTGGAAATAGCGTTAGAATATCAATCCTCATAACTGATCACTTCCTTTAATTTCTCACTATCTGCCACCACTTCATTATCAGTTGCAGAAAGAATTATTCCACCAATGTTTGCAAATAAAAATGGTTTTTCGCCCTTAACATAAAAAACATCGCTAGCACCAAAATTTTGAATATCATCAATTATTCCAAGCGTTTCGCCACTCTCCGTTTTAAGAGGTTTATTAATTAAATCGGCACAAAAATATCCGCCGTTATCATTCACTTCATTTCGGCGGGCAAAAATGCTTTTATTTTTAAGTTTGTTGGCTAGGTCTAGTGAAACGCCTTCTAAACTTAACAAATAATCTGAGCCAAGTTTAGATGCATTTAAAATTCTAAACCATGTGGCATCAACTAACACTTCACTTGCGTTTTTAAAAGAAAAATTGCCAAAAGATAGGTCTTTAACTTTTAAATCGCCTTTAATTCCGTGTGGCTTAGTAATTAACCCCACTTCTATTACATCTTTCATAAATTTTCCTTAATTTAAAAGGGGCGAAAAGCCCTTTTAAACTATGCATTTTTTTCTATTTTAACATTAACTTTTTTATCTTGCTTTCTTGCGCTAGCACGAGCAACAGTTCTAATTGCTGTTGCAATTTTGCCGTTTCTGCCAATAAGTTTGCCAATATGTTCTTCTGGAACGCGAATAACACAATCAATAAATTTGTCGTTTTCCTTCACTTCAACAGAAACGCCCTCGCTAGAACCAATTAAATTTTCGCTAATAAACATTAAAAGGTCTTTCATTTAAAAATCCCCCTTATTATTCAGCTTTTGCTTTTTTAGCGGTTGTTTTTTTGGTTGCTGGCTTTTTTGCCGCTGCTTTTGGTGCTTCGGCTTTAACTTCTGCTTTTGCTTTTTTTGCTTTAACTTTTTTAGCTGGGAAGTTAACTTTTGCTTTAACTAGAAGTGCTTTAGCGGTGTCGGTTGGCTGAGCACCTTTTTTAAGCCAATCTTCAGCTTTTGCTGCATCAACCTTAATTTCTTCTGGGCTAGTTAGTGGGTTAAATGTTCCTAATAAATCAACATATTCCCCATCTCTTGCCTTTCTAGAATCTGCAACAACGATTCTGTAGAATGGAGATTTTTTATCTCCCATTCTTGTTAGTCTAATTTTAACTGCCATTTTTTATTTTTCTCCTTTTTGTTTTTTTATATCATAAACGGTTTTAAATCCGTGTTATGCCTTAGAAATTTATTTTTCTGCCAAACATTCTTTGCATGTTTCTGCCACTTAGGTTTTTAACCATTTGCTTGGTTTGCTCAAATTGCTTCATTAGTTGGTTCACATCTTGAATTGTGGTGCCACTGCCGGCAGCAATTCTTTTTTTCTGGCTGGCCTTAATTAAATCTGGGTTTTGACGCTCCTTTTTTGTCATAGATTGAATTATTGCCTTGAATTTAGTAAGTTTAGTTTCGTCTATATCGCTGGCATTCACTTTTGCACCAAGGCCAGGAATCATAGCAACTAAATCTGCAATATTGCCCATTTTTTTAATTTGCTCAAACTGAATAAGAAAATCGTCAAAGGTAAATGTGTTTTTGCGTAAGTTCTCTTCAACTTTTTTAAGTTCTTCTTGGTTTACACTTTCTTGCGCTTTTTCGATAAGGGTTAAAACATCACCCATACCTAAAATTCTTGAAGCCATACGGTCGGGATAAAATGGCTCTAAATCGCCAATTTTTTCACCAACACCACACATTTTTATTGGCTTGCCAGTTACAGCCTTAACTGAAAGAGCCACACCACCACGAGTGTCGCCGTCGAGTTTAGTTACAATCACTCCCGTGATTTCTAGATGCTCATTAAACTCCTTTGCAACATTCACAGCATCTTGCCCCAGCATTGCATCAACCGTTAAAAGAATTTCGGTTGGGTTTGTTGCCTTTTTAATATCCTCCAGTTCTTGCATAAGTTTTTCATCAATATGCAATCTGCCAGCGGTATCAATAATAACTGTGTCTAATGCGTATTTTTTAGCATAATCAATAGCGTCTTTTGCTATTTTTATTGGGCTTATTGTTCCCTCGCTAAAAACATCAACTCCTGCACTTTTGCCAACAATTTTAAGTTGCTCAATAGCGGCTGGTCTATAAATATCGCAAGCAACTAAAAGTGGCTTTTTGCCTTGCTTTTTAAGAAAGTAGCCAAGTTTTGCGCACATTGTGGTTTTACCCGCACCTTGAAGCCCACACATAAGTATCACAGTTGGTGGATTTGGGCTAACATTAAGTTTTGCATTTGTTTCGCCCATTAAACTTACAAGTTCATCACGCACAATTTTAATAACTTGCTGGCCGGGTGTTAAGCTTTTTAAAATATCCTCGCCAATGGCCTTTTCGGTTACTTTATTTATAAAGTCTTTGGCAACCATAAAGTTTACATCAGCTTCAAGCAAAGCCACCCTAACTTCACGCATTGCCGTTTTAATTTCTAGTTCAGTGAGTTTGCCTTTGTTTTTAAGTTTAGAAAATATATGATTTAATCTTTCGCCTAAACCAGATAATAAACTCATATTGCCCCCTTATAAATTTTCTGATATTTCTTTTAGTTTCTCACAAATTTGGCTTCTATTTAGATCCTTATTGTTGCTAAGATTTAAAAGCCCTTCTTTTAGCTTATTAGTGGTTTCAACATACTTAATTTTTTCTTCCATTTTTTTTAGTGAAGATACTGAAACATTAATAAAATCATAGGTGGCTTGCCTTGTTTTATTTAAAATTTCAGATATTTCACTAATGCCTAAATCGTCAATTAAATAATAGTTTAAAACCACTTGCTGTTTTTCAGTTAAAAGTTTGCCATAAGCATCAAAAAGCTTGGTTAATTCTATTTTACTTAATATATCCATAAAATTAAACCTTTGTAAAGCAAAATTACTTTACGATTAATATTATCACATAAATAAGTATTTGTCAATAGTTTTTAAATAATTGAATCAACAAATTCCTTTGCATTAAATTCAATCAAATCTTCTAGTGTTTCGCCAACGCCAACAAGCCTAATTGGAAGATTAAAATCGCTTGCAACGCTTAAAAGGAAACCTCCCTTTGCCGTGCCATCTAGTTTTGTGATTATAATATCGGTTAGTTCCACAGCTTCATTAAAAAATTTAACTTGAGAAAGTGCATTTTGGCCAGTGGTTGCATCACAAACGATTGTTTTATGATATTCAGCTTCAGGATATTCCCTTTCAACCACTCTGCTAATTTTTTTAAGTTCTTCCATTAAGTTGGCTTTATTATGAAGCCTACCAGCAGTGTCTATAATTAAATAATCTGCATTTTTAGCTTTTGCACTAGAAATAGCATCAAACACAACGCTAGCAGGGTCTGCCCCTTCACTTGATTTAATAATTTTAACTTTTGCTCTTTCTGCCCAAACTTCAAGTTGACTAGAAGCTGCGGCTCTAAAAGTGTCGGCGGCGGCGATTATAACCTTTTTGCCTTCTTTAGTTAGTTTATTACTTATTTTGCCAATAGCTGTGGTTTTCCCCACGCCATTAACGCCAACAACCATAATCACTGCTGGAGTCTTCACCTTTGTTGCCTCTGCATTTTCTAAAATTGAAACCATAATTTCTTTTAAGGCATCTTTAGCTTTATCGGTGCTTTTAATTTTTTCTTCTTTTATTTTATCTTTCAGTTTATCTATTATTAGCGAAGTTGCATTGGTTCCAATATCGCTAGAAAGCAAAGAGAATTCTAGTTCTTCATAAAAATCTGCATCTATATCGTTGCCCGTAAACACATACTTTAATTTTTCGGCAAAACTCTTTTTAGTTTTTTTATTACCTTCAAATAATCTACTAAAAAAACCCATTAATTTGCTCCTTCGGTTGCATTTTTAACTGCATCACTAAGTTTAACAGAAACCATTTTAGAAACACCTTTTTCTTCCATAGTAACACCATACAAGCAATCGGCAAGTTCCATTGTTGGCTTTCTGTGAGTGATAACAATAAATTGTGTGTCCTCGCTAAATCGTTTAAGGTATTTAGCAAAACGCTCAACATTAGAATCATCTAGTGCTGCTTCAATTTCATCTAGCACACAGAATGGCATTGGTTTTAGCCTAAGTATTGCAAATAAAATTGCAACGGCAGTAAACGCTTTTTCACCACCAGAAAGCAGACTAATATTTTGAAGTTTTTTGCCAGGTGGTTCGGCAATAATATCAATTCCGGCTTCAAGGCAAGAAACATCATCATGAAGCACAAGTTCTGCACGCCCGCCACCAAATAGTTCTTTAAATGTGATTTTAAAGTTTTGATTAATCTTTTCAAACTGAGATTTAAATCGTGTTTCCATTTGGCTGGTAAGTTCACTAATAATTTTTATTAAATCTTCTTTGGTTTTAACTAAATCATCACGCTGGCTAGACAAATCTTCATATCTTGCGCCAACAGTTTTGATATCTTCAATAGCCGCAACATTAACAAAACCAAGGCTGTTTATTTCTTTTTTAACTTTGCTACTTTCCGACAATCCTTCGGTTAAGTTAAATTCTGGGTTAGAGAGTGGTTTTGCATCTGCATAAGTTAAAGAATATTCCTCCCAAACTCTTTCTTGCATTGCTTCAATATCTGTGTCTATCTTTGCAAGGTTCATTTCTTCTTTTGTTTTCTTATCACTTGCACGCTGAATCTCGCCAGATAATTCCATCTTTTTAGAATCGGCATTATTCATTTTTGCTTGAAGAATAGCTTTATTTTCGTCTATTTTTGCAAGCTCACTTCTAATACTAGCAATTCTTTCTTTTGTTTCTTTTTGCTCATCACTTTCAGTAAATGAGGCGAGCATTTTTTCAAGTTCTGCAATTGCTGTTAATGTTTTTTGAAGTTCGAGTTTATTTTCGTGATATCTATATCCAGAAGTTGCAAGTTCGGTTTCTAGCCTATCTATTTCGCTGTTTGTTTTTTCAAGTTCGGCTTCAGTGCTTGCATTTTGAACTTTTAATTCAGTAATCGAATTATTTAAAACTTCCCTCTTTTCTTTAAGTTTTTCAAATCTAGATGTGAATTCACGCTTGCTTTCACTTAAATCGTCTTTATGGCTAGAAATTTCTTTCTCTTTATTATTATGTTCTTCTAGGGTTGTTTCTATAATATCAATTTTATCTATTATTGCTTCAAACTGATAAGAAAGTTCTCTGTTTTCACGCGCTAAAGCATCTTGCTCGGCTTCAATAGAATCAATTTCATCAGTTAACTTTATAACTTTTAGTTCGCTATCATGAATACTTGCACTTATTGCAATAAGTTTTGAATTAACCTTTTCTTTTTCAGCTTTCTGTTTTTCAATTTTAGCTTCTAATTGTTTTATATCACCTTCAATTATAACAATGGCTTTTTTAGTGTCTTCAAGTTCTCTTTCCCTAGATAGAAGGTTCACTGATGCTTCCTTTTTAGACCCACCAGAAATAGAGCCTTGTGGGTTTATAACATCACCATCTAGTGTTACAATTTTAAATGCATATTTTGTGGCTTTTGCTAGGCTAACTGCATTGTCAATGGTATCCACAACCACAGTTGAGCCTAAAAGGCTTTTAAACACAACTTCGCTTTGTTTATCGTAAGAGATAAGGTCGCAAGCAATTCCTAAAACACCTTGCATTTTAAGCTCTTTAGAATAAACAGCTGGCACAAACCTTTCTTTCATGCTAGAAATAGGTAAAAATGTGGCACGCCCAAATCTATTTTGCTTTAAAAAGTTCACTATAAATTTCGCATCATCTTCGCTTTTAGTTACAATATTTTGCACGCTAGAACCTAATGCCATTTCAATAGCAGTTTCAAGCCTTTCTGGAACTTTCATTAGTTTGGCAACAACGCCCACAATCTTTCCACCAAGCCCTGTGTTTGTTTTTGCCTGCTCTAAAAGCCTTTTAACGCTTATTATATAGCCTTCATTTTCTTCTGCCATTTCTTGCATAATTCTGGCACGAGAAAGTTTTGCGTGATAATCGGCATTTAGTTCGGTTTGCTTAGTGTAGCTATCGCTTAATTTTTGGTTTATTTCGGCTAACATATTAGAAGTATTGCTTTGATCTTGTTTTAAGTTATCTTGCCTTAAAGTTTCTGCTTCTAATTCTTGCTCTTTTTCGCTAAGTTTATTTTCGGCTTCAATTTCTTCACTATCTATTTTATTTTGTCTATCTAATATTTCTTGTCTTCTAGCCTCTAGGCTTTTCTTTTCGGCTGTTAAACTAGAAATACTAGATTTAACATCGCCCATTTTTTCAAGAGCAGAATAAATTTCATCACCGCTAATTTCTGCTGTTTTTTCGCCAGCAGTAATTCTATCCACAATTTCTAAGTATTCTTCGCTCTGGTTATTAATCTGCCTTTCTTGCTCTTTGTGTGTTATTTCAATTGTTGTTTTGTTTTTCTTTAAATCTTCAAGTTGAGCTTTTATATTTTCACTTAACACTTCATCTTGGCTTATGCTGGTTTCAAGTTTTGCTTCAAGTAAACTTGCTTGGCCACTTTGTTTTTCTAGGCTAACTGTTAAGTTTAAAAGTTCTTCCCTTAAAGTATCTATTTCATAATCAAGGTTGTTAATACTTTCCCTGCTAAAGTTATACTCTTCTAAAACATTATCTAGTTCTTTGGTTTTAACATTAAGTTCTTCTTCTAAAGCAACTAGTTTATTTCTTATTGTTTCCTTAGATGAACTAGCACTATCAAATTGAGCAACATAAATATTTAGCTCTAAGTTCTTTAATATTTCTTTAAGTTCTAAGAATTTTTTTGCTTTTTCGCTTTGCTCTTTAAGTGGCCCAAGTTGGCGTTCTAGTTCGCTAATAATATCATTTAGCCTTGTGAGGTTATCTGTGGTGTGTTCTAGTTTTCTTTCTGCTTCTATTTTTCGGCTTTTAAACCTAGAAATTCCAGCCGCTTCCTCAAAAACAGCCCTTCTATCTTCTGGCTTCACGCTTAAAAGGCTATCAATCTTACCTTGCCCGATAATTGAATAACTATCTTTTCCTAGCCCGCTATCACGAAGACTATCAACTATATCTTTTAGCCTAACAGTTTGCTTATTAATTAAATACTCACTTTCGCCTGAGCGGTAGAGTTTTCGAGTGAACACAACTTCATCATATTCAAGTGGAAAAATACGCTCCGTGTTATCAAAATAAAGCGAAACTTCGCAGTAAGATTGCCTTTTTCTGGTTTCAGTGCCGTTAAAAATAACATCTTGCATATTGCTTCCACGCAAGGTTTTTGCACTCTGCTCGCCCATAACCCATCTAATTGCATCACTAACATTACTTTTTCCGCAACCGTTTGGCCCAACAATTCCAGTGATGCCCGAATCGAACTTCACTTCAATTTTATCAGCAAACGATTTAAAGCCATACATTTCTATTTTCTTAAATTTCAATTTTTTGCCCTCTTAAGTTTATTTAGATTTAACGCTATCTAGTGCTTGCTTTGCTGCAAGCCTTTCGCTAGTTCTTTTATTAGAGGCCTGACCTCTTCCACACACTTTGCCATTAATTATTACGCTTGAAACATAGTATGGGTTGTTTTCTTCGCCTTTTTTAATTGAAGAATACACAATTTTATCTTTTGGTAATAATTCTTGAAGGCGTGTTTTTTCATCTTCAAAATCTTTAAGTTTAAGTGCACTTGAAAGAATGCCTTTCAGTTTCTCTAAAACAAACCTTTCAGTTTCTTCATAGCCTTTATCTAAGTAAATTGCACCAACTATTGCTTCAAATAAATCGCACTTAATTGCCTTAGAGCTAACAGTGTTTTTGCTTTCGCCTTTGCCTTTTAACATATATTCTTCAATTTTAAGATTATCCACAACTTCACTTAATGGCGTTTCACTAACAATTAATGCTCTTAATTTAGATAAATCGCCTTCTTTAAATTTTGTGGTGCTATAAATTTTTTTTGTGATAATTAATCCTAAAACGCTATCGCCCAAAAATTCTAAGCGCTCGTTTGAATGAACTTTATGCTCATTAGCATAGCTAGAATGCGTAAATGCCTCAACTAGAAGGTTTTTATTTTTAAACGAAGTGCCTAATATTTTTTCTATCGCTTCGCTATTTATTTCCATCTGTTTCACCTTCAATAGTTTTAGTGCTATTTTCAATTTCATTAAGAGTGTGATTTATAGTAAGTTCTCTTGCTTGGCAAACAAGTGAATAAATTGTTTTAGCATTGCCCGAGCCATGCCCTTTAAGCACAAGTTTGGAAACGCCAATAAATGGCGAACCAATAGCCTCGTAATCTAGCCTTCGCCTTATATTTTTAAAGCTCTTTTTAAGCATGCTAGCACCAAGTTTTGCAAATAAACTTCCATTTTTTATTTCGCTTTTAATTTCACCAAGTAAAAATTTCACTGCACCTTCAATCGATTTTAAAGCAACATTTCCTGCAAAACCATCACACACTATAACATCATAGTTTCCGCTTAAAATATCCCTTGCTTCCATATTGCCAACAAAATTTAAACTAGCATCTTCTTTTAAAAGTTTAAACGCTTCAAGCGTAAGTGCGTTGCCTTTATGGTCTTCCGTGCCAACACTTAAAAGTGCAACACTAGGGTTTTCTATTTTTTCTTGGCTTTTAATATATGCCACACCCATTTTTGCAAACTGATAAAGATATTCTGGTTTACAATCCACATTTGCACCACAATCAATAAGAAGCGATTTAGTGCCTTTGCTGTTTGGCATAATTGAGGCAAGTGTTGGCCTTAACACTCCTTTCATTCTTCCAACAATAAATAGCCCGCCAGCAAGGACTGCTCCCGTGCTACCTAAACTAATAAAAGCATCTAAATCTTCCCTTTCTTTAAGAGCCGATAAGCCTGCCACTAAACTGCTGTTTTTCTTTTGCCTAATGGCCATTGTTGGTGACTCATTAAAACCGATCACTTCTGGGGCATGAAGAATTTCAATTTTATCCCCATTATAGCCAATTTCATTAAGTTCGTTTTTAATTTTTTCTTCATCACCAGCAAGCACTAAACTAACATCTTCTAAAAGATTAACACTGGTAACTGCTCCTCTAACAATTTCTTTTGGGGCGTTATCGCCACCAAATGCATCAATAACAAATTTCATAACTAGTTCCTTTATAATATAATTATACAGAGTTATTATATACCAAAACAAAATTAAATGTCTAGCAAATTTGCCTTACAACAAAAAAACAGGCTTTTTGCCTGCTTTTATCTTGTTTTTATATAATTTAAATAAATTAATCATGCATTGAATACTTGCAACCGCAATAGTTTTGCCTGTAAAGATTATACTCTTTTGAAAGAACTATGCTTCGTTTAAAACCTTCTTTCTTTTTAAAATCGTATGGCAAATATGTTATGCCATATTTTTCTGATAAACCAAGCCCAATTTCTGTTATGAGTTTAGCATTTTTATGAGGGCTAACAGTTAAAGTGGTGGCAAAAGCATTAAAGCCATTTTCTTTTGCTACTAAGGCTGTATTATTCAAACGCAAAACAAAGCACCTACTGCACCTTGCTCCGCCTTCTTTTTCGTTTTCAAAACCTTGTGCAATTTTATTAAATTCGCCTGCTTCATAGTCGCAATCTAAGAAATCAACCCTATCGTTATTTAGTTCTTTTATTAGCCTTATTTGCTCATTTTTTCTATGAATATATTCTTCTTCGGGATAAATATTAGGGTTGTAATAAAAAACTGTTATATGATACTGAGTTTCATTTAAAAGACGCTCTATGCAAGCAGAAGAACAAGGACCACAACAAGAATGAAGTAATAATTTTTCCATTTCTACATTTTCTCCGGTGTGTCTATTGCAAGAACATTAAGTGCTAAGGTTATTGCCTTTTTAGTTAAAGTGCAAAGTGCTATATAGTTTTGCCTTTTTACCTTATCTTCTTCGGTTAAAATTTTAATGTTGTTATAAAAAACTGAAAATGATTGAGCCAAATTAAATACGGCTGTGCAAATTGGGCTTAAAGTTAAATTTTCTAGGGCTAAACTAAAACTATCAATAAGTTTTAGGGTGTTTATAACAATATTTCGTTCTTCAGGCGAACTAATTAAAAAGTTTTTACCATCTTCTTTAGTTTTAGATAAAAGTGAGTTAATTCTTGCGCAAGTGTATTGAAGATATGGGCCAGTTTTCCCTTCAAACGAACAGAATTTGTCTATGTCTAGCACATAATCACGCCCAACATCATTAGATAAATCGCCAAATTTTAAGGCAGCAACACCAATTTCTCTTGCAAGTTCTTGATTTTTCCCCATTCCATTTGCTGTAAGTTTTTCTTGGGCTTTTTCTTGCACCATATTAATCACATCTTCTAGTTTTATTGTTTCGCCACTTCTGGTTTTAAATGGTTTGCCATCTTTTCCGTTCATTGTTCCAAAAGCAACATGTGTTAGTTTCTGGTTTTCTGGCGAAATTTCTGCCATTTTTGCGCACCTGAATAGTTTTATAAAATGCTCTGTTTGCCTATTATCTGTAACATACACTATTTCATCAGGCTTAAACTGCCTATTTCTAAGAAGAATTGTGGCTAAATCGGTTGTCATATAAAGTTCGCCACCGTTATATTTTTGAATAATGGCTGGTGGCATAGGGTTTTTATAACGCTGAATATCAAACTCATTTTCCTTAGGAATTGGGATATTTTCCCCTTCTTTTGCAACATCCACAACTAGCGCACCCTCACTTTCACGAGCAAGGCCTTTATTTTTGAAAATGTTTATGGTTTCAGTGATTAGGTTTGAAACGCTACTTTCCCCATCCCAAATATCAAAATGGATATTTAAGTTGTTATAATTTCTTTCAACCGTTTTAACGCTAACATTTCGCATCTCTTGCCAAACGCTAAAAAATGGTTCTTTTTTTTGTTGAAGAAGAAGTGTGTAGTTATCTGCCTTTTGCCTAAATTCTTCATCTGTTTTCTTTCTTAGGCTGGCTTTAGGATATTCAACATTTAGCATTTCCATAGTAATTTCTGGTTTTTTGCCCGTGCCTTTAAAATAATAATCTAAAAAGCCATCTTCTTCCATTTGAGCAATAGTTAGCCCCATTTGAAGCCCCCAGTCGCCTAGGTGAGTGTCGCTAATAGTGTTGTTGCCAAACAGAACAAAAAGGTTATTGATTGCCTGCCCAATAATAGGGCTTCTTAAATGCCCCATATGAAGTTCTTTTGCAACATTTGCCCCACCATAATCTAAAAGAATAAGTTTAGGATTTGCTGTTTTTTCAATGCCTAAATTTTCACTACACAAAAGACTAGATGCAATGCTAGAAAGTTTTAAGGTGGTTAGAATAATATTTATAAATCCCGGAGCACAAAAAGAAAAACAATATTCATCAGATTTAATGCTATCTATAATTTTATTTGCAATCACTTCTGGGCTTTCTTTATATTTTTTTGAAAGACCAAAACAAACATTGCTTTGATAATCGGCAAGTTCGGGCCTATTAGATAAACTTACAATGTTTCCATCTATTTCATATCCACATTTATTTAAAGCAGTTTTTAGTATCTGAGTTATCTCTTGCTTAATATTCATAAATTTCCCCTTTATGCATGTATTATACCAAAAAAAAACAGCGTTGTAAATAGTTTACAAACGCCATTTTTCATATTTATTTAGCATTAAAATATATATTCATCTTCTTCACTTTCAGTATCTTCATTTTCATCGCTACTTTTACATAAAACACGAGATACAAGGTTTCCTTTAGTGATTTTAACACCATAGTAAGCGGAGCAATTTATTAAACAAGCGTTGCCACCAATTATAGCATCGCCAGATATTCTAGAGCCTGAAAGCCTTGCACTGTCTATTATACTAGCCCCATCTTTAACCTGACTTTTGTTTTCTATAATAGCCCTATCACTAATGTAAGCATTCCCTAAAACCACAGAGTTGTTAATTATTGCACCACCATTTACTTCTGCATTGCCGACAATCATAGAGTTATCTGTGATGCACACATTGCCACCAATTATAGCACTATCTTTTACAACAGTGTTGCCTGAAACTACACAAGAACCCATAACACGAGCATTTCCACCAACAACAGAATTGCCCGTGATTAATGCTTTACTGCAAACAATAGCATCATCACAAACTTTTGCTCCATTCATAACCATTGCGCCACCTAAAACAACACAAGAGCCTTCTTGTGACAAACTTTCGTCATTTTCAACTAAGCCACCATATTCGCCATAATTTGCCACTATTTTCCCACTAGGAGAAATAACATTTTTTGTATAAAAAACTCTATACATACCCGTTTTTGGCACTGGAATTAGCCTGTATTTTTTATTATCTTGTTCTTTTTCCATAAAAAATCTCCTTAAAACTAAGGAGATTATATCATAGAAGCATAAAATTGTCAATACGGCCTTCACTTTTGCGTGCCAAAAAATTGGCTTTAAGCACTAATATTGGCACATTTTGTGCATTGTATTTTTTCTTTTGGTTTATGTTTTCTAGGTGCTTTTAATGCTCTTAAAGAATTTAAAACAGCCAAAATGCTAACTCCCACATCTGCAAACACCGCCATCCACATTGCTCCTAGCCCAAACGCTGTGAGTGCTAAAACGGCAAGTTTAATTAAAAGTGCAAATAATATGTTTTCACGCACAATTAGTGCTGTTTTTCTTGCAATTAATATTGTTGAAGCAAGCTTGCTTGGTTTATCGCTAACAATAATTGCATCACTAGCATTTATTGCCACATCACTGCCAACAGAACCCATAGATACTCCAACATCAACGCTAGAAAGGCTAACTGCATCATTAATGCCATCGCCAACAAAAGCAATATTACCATTTTTTTCAAGCGCATTTAATTTATTAAGTTTTTCTTCGGGCAAAAGATTAGCATAAAATTCTTTTATATTAAGTGCTGATGCCACTTCTTTTGCAGTTTCTATATTATCGCCCGTTAGCATCATAATTTTGGTTATACCAATGTTGTTTAAATCATTAACAGCAACAAAACTATCTTCTTTAATTTTATCTTTTAAAATAATTGTTCCAACATGCTCGCCATTTAAAGCCAAATATATTGCTGTTTTGTTTATATTTTCTTCGTGCACTGAAACGCCGTTTTTAGTTAGTAAATTTTTAGAGCCAGCAAGGCAATCTATCATAA
Organism: Clostridia bacterium; assembly: GCA_017443885.1. Taxonomy (GTDB): domain Bacteria; phylum Bacillota; class Clostridia; order Christensenellales; family UBA1242; genus UMGS2070. Next base: position 13,624 of record JAFSXW010000008.1, read on the forward strand.
AAATCCTTGCACTAATTCCAAGCCCTGGCTCTTCTTTAATATCTTCAATCCATTGCCCATTTATTTCGTTATTTTTAAGATACTCACAAACCACGCTTTTTGCTAGCTGATGGTTAGAATAATTTTCTGCATAGGCAACAAACTCTAATATTTCTTCTTTAGATTGCTCACCATAAACTAAAATATCTTCAATTTCAAATTTTCCTTCGGTTAAAGTTCCAGTTTTATCAAACACAACAGTTTTCGTTTTCGCTAGTTTCTCTAAATAACTGCCACCTTTAATTAAAACACCATTTCTTGCACTTGCCCCAAGCCCAGCAAAAAATGATAATGGAATACTAATAACAAGTGCACAAGGACAACTAGCAACTAAGAACACAAGGCCACGATATAAATATGTGCTAAAATTATTAAACCCAACAAACAAACAAGGAACAACACTAAGAAGCACTGCAATTATGCAAACCACAGGAGTATACCACTTTGCAAACTTAGATATAAATTTTTCTGTATTTGCTTTTTTAGTGGTGGCGGTTTCAACTAAATCTATAATCCTAGAAACAGTGCTTGTTTTGTCATCACTGGTGGTTTTTAGCATCAAAAGTCCTTCACCATTAATTGTGCCCGAAAGCACAACATCGCCTTCTTTAACGCTTTTTTCTGCACTTTCGCCCGAAATTGCCATTGTGCTAACAAAACTAGATCCACTTAACACAATTCCATCTAGTGGCACATTTTCGCCCGGTTTTATTGCTATTGTGGAACCAATTGGAACTTTGTTTGGATCCACCACAATTTCCCCATCACCAGTGATTAAATTGGCTGTTTTTGCTTTAATATCTAACAGTGCACCAATTTCATTTTTCGACTTATTGTTTGCAATTTCTTCTAGCAGTTCGCCAATATTATAAAGAAGCACCACCATCACTGCTTCGCTAAATTTACTAATTGCAAACGCGCCTATTGTGCTAACCGTCATTAAGAAATTTTCATCAAAAACTTTGCCATGAATTATATTTACTAGGCTTTTATAAATAATAGCGTATGCCACTAGAATATAAGAACAGATATAAATTGGTAAATACGCATAAAAAACCAACCCCATTTTTTCTAAAACAAATGCCAAAACAAACAAAACTGCTGAAAGAATAATAGACAATAGTTTTTGTTTGCGTTTTTTGCTTTCAACTGCACTTTTATCTTCGCTAGGGTCAGAAATTTTTATAGTTCTGTCAAACTTTTTAATGGTTTCTAAAACTTTATTTATTGTTTCTTCGCTTTCTTCGTTTTCAATTTCTAGTGAAAGAATTTTGGTTATAAAATTAACTTTTGCAACTTTCACATGCTCGCAATCGCTTATTTTTTGTTCTAATGCATTTGCACAACCAGCACAATGCATGTTTTCTAATCTAAACTGTTTCTTCATTTATTCTTTCCAATATGTGAGTTTTTGCTGTGCTAATAAGCATTTCTATATGCTCGTCAGCAAGAGTGTATTGCACCTTATTTTTTATTTTAAGAGTGGCAACTAAATTATCTTCCCTTAAAACTTTAAGTTGGTGGCTCACTAAAGATTGAGATAGACCTATTTCTTTAACTATTTCGCCAACACAACATGTTTTATTTAAAAGACAAAACAAAATTTTAAGGCGTGTTTTATCCCCTAAAATTTTATATAAGTTTGAAATTTTTTCAATTTGTTCTTCTTTGCTTATTCCCATAACATTATTAGTATATGAACGAAAATTCATATTGTCAACAATTTTTAGTTGGTTTTTTGTAATTTTAAGCATTTTTCAACTGTTTTCCCATATTTTTTTCCATCTTTATAGTTTTTAAAGAACATTTTGGGTAATTTTTGCAAGTTTAAACCTTTATATAAAAAAGTATTTTTAGAAGAAAATTCTGGCCTAGATGCAAGCAAAACAATTTGCTCGGCGCTATATTCGGGTGGCATACTAAAAGCCTTTTTTATTTGCCCAATTTTTTGAACAACTCCAAAAGTGTGCTTCGTGTAAAAATCTGTTGTTGAATTTGCTGGCATAAACAGAAAAACGCTATTATTATCATTGTGAAACAGAAAATACATGGCTAAATCAAGTTTGCTTTTAAGATATGTATATTTAAAGCCATTTTTTAAGTGTATTCTTATATAATTTGTTTTAAAATTTGGAATTAAACAGAAAATTCGTGTTTGCGATTCACTAAAAAACTTTTTTAGCGCACTACATATTAAAACTGGTGCAATAAAATTAACCATTGCATGCATATCTTCCCCTTCTTTAAGAAGATGCCCAATTTGCGAATATATGCCAGCACAATTGATAATACAATTAATGTTTTCACCTATTTTTTTTAAAATTTGCTTTGTTTCATAAATAGCATTATTAATTTCGCTTAAAAAACAAAAATCTGCATGAACTATATAAAGGCGAAAAACTTTCACATTTTTTTTAGCCAAGCTGTCTAGTAGCCTATCTTCGCCTCGCTGATTGTGCACAAGAGCCACCACATAATAATCTCTTGCAAGAAGTTTTGCCACACAGCATAATCCAATACCAGATCCTGCACCAGTTACAACTGCAACCATTTTTGCTCCTTTTAAATAAAATATAAAAAATAAGTTTTAATTAAATTCTAAAAATAATGCGTTATTAGTTCAGTTTTAAGTTCTTTATATTCTTCTTCGCTTAGCACGCCTTTTTGTTTTAGTTCGTTAAGCCTATTAATTTTTTGATGAAGTTCGGTGTAATCAATTTCCTTTTCTTTTCCACTAAAAATTAATTTATATTTTGGAGCATTTAAAAGCAAAATATCATCTTTTTCAGGCGAAATAACCCCATTTTTAACATCATGAGAAAAAGCAAATAAATCTATAATCACAAGCAAAAACGCAATTAAGCTAGCACTGCCAAAACCAATTGAAAAATAGCCAATATTTGAAGATAAAAAAGCCGTGCCAACACTGCTTATATCGCTAAATGTTTCAAAAACACAAACAACAGAGCAAACTAAAATTGTGGCATAAACAATTAATGCGCAAATCAAAATTGGCTTATGCCTTTTATAATAGTTAGCACTAGTTTTTGAAAGCTTAAATTCACTAATGGAAATTTTTAAAACAATTAGGCCTAATAAAAGGCATGCTAATGCTAAAACACCCATAATTTCTCTAAAATTTGTGAGAACCCCAAAACTAGAAAAACCACTTATCATGCCATCAAATGAAATGTAAACAAAAGAAAATAATAGCCCCACTGCAAGAACTAATGAGAGCAAAGAACTAATAGTGATTAAAGAACGGCGTTTACTGTTGTTTTGCATAATTAATTGTAAGTTTTGCCAATAAATTAAATTTTATGCAATAAAAAAACGCCAATTTGTTTTGGCGTTTTTTATTATGGCCTTGTTTGTAAGAAAATTATAAACACAATTTCTAAAACTAGCAAAATAGTTAAAACCAAATCTACCCAACCTAGTGGGCGTTTATTTAGTTTTAATTGATAAATTGAGCAAAGTAAACCATTTAAAAAGCCAGTTATCACTGTGTATAAGCCAATAATTACCGAAATAATTATTAAAAATATTCCACCTAGCACGGCACCAGTTGAAAACAACCCAAATGCCCATTTAAACATTGAAATTGCAAGAGGCCCAGCCACTATTGCCACAATAAGCCAAATAAGCCCCCTAATGCCAATTGCTTGGCTTTTTTGTGCTTCTTCTGGATAGGTTTTTAAAGTGTGATATGCGCTTGGAATTTTAAGTAAATCCAATAGTGTTTTAAAAAGCCATGATAAATCTAATTTTGCCATTTAAACATTCACCTCCTTTTTAAAAATTTTATCGTTATTTTTAATCTCATCAATTATGCCTAATATCAATCTGATATCTCTATAAATTTGCATAAAATTTTCGCCATCAAATGAGTGTTTAAAACTTCTTACATGAAATAAATTTGTGCTTGGAGCACCAATATAAAGCCTTGTGCCTAGCATTGCAATTTCTAAATTTTTAAAGCTTCTTTCTAAGTCTTTAAGTTTTTGCATCACATCTGGTGTTAGAATTATTCTTGCTTCTAATTGGTCATCGCATCTTACTTTTAATCTTCTATTAAACTCTATATCTTCAAGCACAACCTTTTGCGTTCCTATAGCGTAATGACTATATGTATTAATAAATAAATTTGTTTTAAAAGGCTCATTAAATTGAACATAGCCAAAAGCGCCGCCATAAATAGTACAATAACTTGTTGTTGTGTGTCCATCATCATCAGTTGAAGTTTCTTCTTTTTCAGCATAAACATCACTAATTATTAAATCTATTGAATTTTTACTGTTTCTATTTGCAACATTAATTTTTAAATAATCTTCGCCTGAATATCTATCAATATTATTTGAACAAAAACCACTTTTTATAAGATCTTCTTTATTAATAAACTCGCCTTTATTATAATAATAATCATAGCCTTCTAAAAGTTTAGAAAGTATTTTAGTTATGTTTTCCTTTTCAAATTTAGAAATTGTCGCGCTCTTTGCGCCAAGAATTACTGCACTAATTATTATTAAAACTAAGCCAGCAAAAACAAAAAGCATAAGAATTGGCACTGCAAACATATTAAAAGAGAGAAATATTAAAACAAAACCAATTAATGTTAAGCTTATGCCTACAATTAAAAAAGGATACCCTAAATTTTTCGCTCTTTTTGCTTCGCCACTAATCTTATCTTTAGTTTTTTCATCAATTAATGAATTTATATAATTTTTAAATTCTTCTTCACTAATCATAACAAAACCTATTTAAACTTAACTATTGTGTTTATTTTTTCTCCGGCATCAATTCTAAACATTTCTAGCCTTTCATACCTAAAAACACTTGCAATAATGTTGTTAGGGAAATGTCTAATTTTGTGTTATAAATTGAAACATTGCTATCATAAAATCTTCGTGCTGCAACGATTTTGTCTTCAACAATCACAAGTTCTGCCATAAGGCTTTTAAATAATGCATCTGCTTTAATATCTGGATAATCTTCTGCAAGGGCCACAATTTCACGCATCTTTGGAACTATTTTATTAGCATAATCTAATTTCTCTTCTTCGGTTGTTGCTAAGGTTGCCAAATTCCTTAATTTTGTTATTTCTTTAAAAACGGCTCGTTCGTGCCTAGCATAACCTTTAACCACAGCCACCAAATTAGGTATTAAATCGAATCTCAGTTTTAATTGAATATCTATTAAACTTAAACTCTCTTGAACTTTATTGTATGCCCTTATCATATCGTTTCGTTTTGAAATAAAATTTAAAATAAAAATAAGCATAATAAAAGTTATAATTGCCCCAAGTATTATAAACACAGTGTTTTTATTAAATATACCAATAATGAGAAGCACTACGCTAATTAACATTACAGCAAAAATAATAAAAAGCAAAGTTTTTCCTATAAGTGCCAAACTTTTCGTGTTTTGTTTCTTCTCCACTATTTTATCCCCCACTATGCTTTAACAAACAAATATGTTGTTCCAGAAATGTTAATCGTGATAGTTTTCCCACTAATCGTGCCAATAACATATCCTGCTTCTGCTTCTATTTTTATCACTTCTGCTTCAACAGAATATGTTCCCATTGATTCGCCAAGAGCAGTTTTAATTAAGCCAGAAGCGTCAAAGGCTTTTTCACTAGATAGTTTTAAAAATTCATTTTCATTGCTAGTGATTGTGCCGTTATTTTTTAGTTCATCCACTGTTTTTGTGGTGCCATTTTGGTAAGTTAATTGCACTAAATAATAATCTCCAGCCAATGCCTTATAGTTTGCATCACACCCAACTAAAAAAGTAGGGATACATAAACATAATAAAACCATAACAAAACCAAATAAAACTTTTTTCATGACATCACCCTTTTATCCATTTTTTTAAGATATAATATACTTAATTTAGTATAACATAACAAAATCCCCTTTCAAAATGTTTTTGCCACATAAAAACAAAAAAGCAACCACAATAGAGTTGCTTTTATTGGTGCGGATAACAGGACTTGAACCTGCATGAGCTTTCGCTCACACGGACCTGAACCGTGCGCGTCTGCCAATTTCGCCATATCCGCATAATTATTTGCGATTTACACAATCGCCTATTAAATTGTTCGTTTTGGCATCCCCTTCCGGGTCTGTCCCTCTTAAAGCCAATCACTCGCCTTGCCACAACGGCAAACTCGTGTTGCTTTAAGATTTTACGCCTTGCTGTTTCTGCCACTGGCAGCGCTCGACTTCAAATCCAATTTCGCCATATCCGCATATATTTTTTTGCGATATACATAATCGCTTATTATTATTTTAGCACATAATAATAGCAAGATGCAATAAATATTAAAATACTGATTTTAAAGATATCACAAAAATTTTATTTTTAGCTAAAATTTTGCAAAATTTTATTGACTTTATTTTTTCATTATGGTATTCTTTAAAAGCATTGCTATGATTTGCCTCATCAAATTTTATGCCAAACTTGTTTGGCATTCATCAAGAACTTTATTGTTTAAAGCTTTAAGATGAAAAGCGAGGGCCCACTAATAAAGAAGCCCTTAGCGTAAAAAGATAAGGGCACAACATAGTGTGGTGCTCGAGCGTGCGGGCGTAGTTCAATGGTAGAATTCCAGCCTTCCAAGCTGGCCGCGTGGGTCCGATTCCCATCGCCCGCTCCAATGTGCCGATAGCTCAGCTGGATAGAGCATCGCCCTTCTAAGGCGAGGGTCGGGGGTTCGAATCCCTTTCGGCACACCAATGTATTTATGGTGGGTGTAGCGCAGTTGGTTAGCGCGCCAGATTGTGGCTCTGGAGGTCGTGGGTTCAAATCCCACCTCTCACCCAATTTATTTAAAAAGCGTGGCAATGCCACTATATATTGGGGTGTCGCCAAGTGGTAA
>JAFSXW010000009.1 GCA_017443885.1 Clostridia bacterium
CTAACCAACTGAGCTATGTCCCTGTGTATAAATCCATAAATACTATGGATTATTTTTTGGTGGAGAATATCGGAATCGAACCGATGACCTCCTGCTTGCAAGGCAGGCGCTCTAGCCAGCTGAGCTAATCCCCCATTTCTAACGCCCCTATATAATAACAAAAAGCAGGGGCGTTGTCAATAAAATTTTTAAATTTTTCTAAATTATTTTTTTTATTTTCTTTTTTCTAACACTCGCTCAACTTCTCTAGACCTTTCTAATGTTATTCCACGCAAAATTTTCATTGCATCATTTCTTGCATAAGCATAATCATTAAAATAAGGTGCTTTTTCTAAATTTGCTTCTTTTCCATAAATACTAGCAAAGGTTTGCTCTATTTTTTCATCAACTCTTGGCTTTGGTCTGCATTCTTCTTCCCTTTTGCTAACTGCATAAGCACTGGCTAACTGAATAGCCTGTGCTTCATCAGCATTTTTTGCCGCCTCTTTTAAATAAGAAAGCGCACAATCTCTTGCATCTAGTTCATCTGCACTAATTAAATATTCTCCATAATTATTGCTACTTGGTTCTGCAAGCGCAAAACAAGCCATTTTCTCTCTTGCTGAAAGTTCACTATTTTTCTTATTTAAATTTGTTGTTTGAACATGGTGCTGTGTTTCATGAATAAGTGTAGATAATAGTTGGTAAGGTGCATAAGCGTTATTTCCTGCTCTGAATTCTTCTAATTTAGATAAAAACCTAGAATTTATTTCTATTTGTTGGTTGCTAGGGCAATATTCTCCAAGCGTTACCCCACCATTACTACTAGTTAGCCCTGCAATTTTCACTTCGCAAGGATATGCCCCCTGACTTAAAGCGTAATCGTTTGAAGTTGCTTGAAGCAACTGTTTTATTTGAGTTGCATTTAATTTATAAAAAACCTCTGGCGCAAACATAGAAATAAGCTCTTTTCGGCTCATTTTAGAGAAACTGCCAACATCATTTTTAAATTCTTTTGGCTCTATTCTTTTAATATTATTTCCTGCAACCTTCACAGAAAAATCTAGCAGGTTTAAAAACCTTCTGTTTTGTTCGGTTTTATCTTTTTCTTCAAGCACAGGCGCAACTTTTTCATATAACTGCCCGCTTCCCCCACTAGTTGTGCCTGAAAGATTAAAGCGTTCTTCTGCTTCTTCTATAGCATTTAAAATTTCTAAAATTTTCTCTTTTTGATTTTTAGATAAACTAGGAAATTTTAGCATATTATTAAGCAAATCAACAAGTTCGCCCTTAGAACCAATGCTGGCTAAAAACAAAAAGTTGAAGTTTGAAAGTTTATCTGCATTATAAAAAACAAAAGCCATTTGTTTTTTTAATGTTTCTAAAAGGTAATTAAAAGAATCGTCTTCAATGCGTCTTGCATTAAACACTCTTCTTGCAATGCCCATGTCTCGTTTTTTAAATTCTTTTGCATATCTTTTAAGTGCTTCGCTATAACTAATCATAAAAAACCTCTGCTAAAATTATATATTTAAAACTATAAAATGTCAATATAAAGTTTTTGCCTTTTAAATCTTCTATTTTAGGCTATTCTTTCTTAATAATTTTGCCTGTTGTTTCATCAACAAAATGCGTTTCAATCTCTCCTTTAAAGCCATAATCTTTTAAAGTTTGCCTAACTATTTTTAAGTTTTCAAGGCAAAAAGGCTCTTTTCCAAACCATAAAACAATTTTTTTATAATCATTCAAGCCAGTAAGTAAATTTAAAAATTCTTTCATTGTTTTTTTATATGAAGCAAGGCTAACATTATGTGCATTTGCCCTTTCTTCTAAAAATTTTTCACTAAAAAGTGGAGCAGAAAACTTGCCTAAAATCATTGCTTCATTAAAGGGAATAAATGCGCCTTTATGTGTTTCTTTTAATAGGCAATTCAATTTCTCGCCTGCCGTTATGTTTATTATTTTTTCCAAAATTTTTATAATTCCTTTATGAAAATTAATAAAAACAAAAAGCCCAAAAATTTGGGCTTTGTTTCATTTATATATTAAAAATGAATATGATAGTGGCTTCTTTCCATCTTTTCAGTTGTAAAGTAACCTGCTGGTGCATTAATAACATCAGGAAGCCTATTTACAATTGTTCCACAAGTAAGTTCAACTGTTTGTGGTCGAGTCATCACAACATTTGTGGTTGGTTCGCCATAAATTGTCCACTCATTCATATCGCATTCATCTGGGCCATAAACTTTGCCAATGCATTCGCTTTCAATAGTAATGCCTTCTTTGGTTTCAGTTGTAACAATAGCGCTCATACCAGTTGCATAGCCCTTAGGAATTGTGATTCCAAGAGTTGAAGATTTAAGGTCTGTTTTATATGTGTGTGGAACGCAAGTTTGAGTTTGTTTAGTTACATGCAAGCCCATTTGTGAGCATAGCCAACCATTAACAGTCCACATATAGCTTGGCAATAATTCACCCTTTTTAACAAGCTCTGCAAAAATTTTTTCATCAACCTTATTTGCAGGAACAATTGTTTTGTCGAATTCTTTAAGGCTTAAACCTGCTCCATGAACCTGAGCTAAGGCAATGCCATAATCTTCAACATTATAACTAGATTTACCCTTAATTTTTGTAACCTTATGGGTTGCACCCGTCATGCTTGTAATAAGGTTGCCCCATGCAAAATCCTGATAACCACTTCCGCAAATAGTGCAGTTGTGTTCTTTAGCAACTTTATCAAGTTTTTTAGTTAATTTTTCGCTACTGTTCCATGGGTAGAATGCCTCTTCACAAGTTGTAATTGCATTAACGCCATTTTCAGCGCACGCAAGAAGTGTGTCGTAAACATCACTCATTAAGCTCATAGTGGTTACAATAGCAACATTTGGTTTATGAGATTTAAGTGTTGCTCTTATATTTTTAACATCTTCAATAACAACACCTAAATTCTTTTTAGAGCCCATAACTTTTGCAATGTCTTTCCCAATAATTTTTGGATTAACATCATAAGCCCCAACAATTTCTCCACCTTTTTCTAGCACATAGCGCATGGTGTAAACGCTCATTTTGCCACAACCAATTTGCACAACTTTAATTTTCATATTTTTCCCCTCCACTTATTAATATATTTAATATTAATCTAATAATATTTTACGCTGTTTTAAAAAATTTGTCTATTAATTTTTAATAGTTATATAAATTGCCATTAATAATTTACTTTTTGGTTTTGTTTATGCTTTTAGAATAAATTTTGCAATTTTTTTGCGTTTTTAGCGATCACATTTAATTATTTTGCATTTTTTAAACAATGTTATTTTTTATTCTTTCATTCACCACAGAAAGTGGAACAATTCTAACTCCCATATCTTCAATTTCTTTAATAGTGTTTTTAATTGCAAGGGCAGTGTCTTTCCCGCCCTCTCTTCCAACATGACCAATTGCCACGCTATATCCACGCTTTAATGCAATGCTTGCGCCCTCTTTTAAAAAGCGAACAGCACTAGCATAACTCTTCATTCCATGTGGCTCTAAAAACACATCTCTATAAAGGTAAGGTGCATTGCACATTCTGCATGCTTCTTCACACTTAGTGTCGGGGTGAGTTCTGCTATCGCAAAAATAAATATCTCTTTCCTTTAAATGTGCAATAATTCCAGCCATTAAATCGGCATTTCTGCTAACCCCAGAGCCAATATGAATATTTACTCCCTTTGCCATAGGCAATTCTTTTAAGCAATCATCTATTTTTTCAGTTGCTTGCTTTATGGTATCATAATTTTTCACATACACAGGGCCATACCAACTTTGTGGCAAATTCACATGGCTTTCCATAGGCATATGAAGAATAACCTCGTGCCCATTTTTTATTGCCATTTCGCTATCTTCTTTTGTGTGGTCCACAAAAGGAATCACAGCGCAAGTGAGTGGCACATTAATTTCTAGCATTTCACTAACACCACCACGCTCGTATCCACCAAAATCATCAATAATTATTGCCATAACCGGCTCTGTTTTTTCATCTGCATAAGCCATTTCTTTTTTACAATTCGGGCAAAAAATAAAGGCAAAAAACGCTAAAAACGCTAAAATTATTCCAACTTTTTGTTTCATACCAATAGTTTTTGCACTTTTTATTTTTTCTATTCTTATTTTTTCTTATTTATCAGTTTCAATAAACCACTTATATTCATCTAAAAACAAATAGCGAATTTGCCCGCTAATTTTGCATGTGAACCTTATTCCTGCTCCACCAGCTTTAAGGCTTGCTGAACGCCTTATATCTATCACTTTATCTATTGCGTATTCTCTGCCGTTTTCCCAAACAATTTTAAGTGGACAAACATTCCCTTCTTCATTCATTTTGCAAATAACAGTTATAAACTTTTTCACACTAAAAATGTTTACAAAATTGCATTATGCTATTCAAAAAACGCAAAAAGATTAAAAAATCTGTTTAAAAGTTAAAAATTTTCTTCAATTATTTGTTTTTGGTAATTTTCTGGTTTTTCTTTAAATGCCGGAGTTACAATATGGTCGCCAACAATATTAACATTTTTAAGTTTATCATCTTTTAAGATTATTGCACGCTGAACACTATTTCTGCCAAAGCGCTCCCTTAGTTTGTCAACGGCATTTTCTAGTTTTTCTTGTTTTTGTCGTTGCTCTTCATGGCAATCAAAACTAAGTTGTTCGGCATCGCAAAATTCGCTAACATGAATTCCAAGCCCCCTAACCTTTGTTTTATATGCAAAACTCTTTTCAAATAATTTCATAGCATAATCGGCAATTTCAGTTGCTATATTTGTGGCAGGCGTCATTTTGGCCATCTTAGAAACCACTTCTAAATTATTATCTCTAACACTAATCACCAAATTTCGTGCTCTTGAAAAACCATAGGCTTTCATTCGTGTGCTAACGCTTTCAGCTAAAAGCAAAAAAAGAGCATATATATCATCTTTGTTTATAATGTCTTTATAATATGTCATACTGTTGCCAACACTTTTTATTTCTTCGGATTTTCCTATTTCCCTCACTTCTTCTCGCTCTTCGCCACGAGCATATCTATAAAGCATTTCACCAACTTTTCCAAGATGAAAAGAAATAAGTGATGCATCAAAAGTAGCTAAATCGCCTATTGTTTTTATTGTAAGTTTTGCAAGTTTTTCGGCTGTTTTTCGGCCAACAAAAAGAAGGTCGCTCACTGGAAGTGGCCAAACAATATTTTTAAAATTTTCTGGTGTTATCACCGTGGTGGCATCTGGCTTTTTATAATCAGAGCCGAGTTTTGCAAACACCTTGCAAAAACTAACCCCAACAGAAATGGTTAGCCCCACTTCATTTTTAACACGCATTCTAATTTCATTTGCAAGCGCCTCTGCTTCACTAAAATTATGAACACTTCCAGTTACATCTAGCCACGCTTCATCTATTCCAAAAGGCTCTATTCGATTAGTATAGTTATAATAAATTTTTCTAACAATTCTAGAATATTTTAAATATAAATGGTGCCTTGCTTCAACAATTTTAATATTAGGGCACTTCTGCTTTGCCTGCCAAATGGTGTCGCCCGTTTTAACATTATATTCCTTTGCCTCATAATTTTTTGCAAGAACAATGCCATGCCTATCCTCTGCCCTGCCACACACAGCCACGGCCTGCCCACGCAGAGAAGGGTTTTCTAAACACTCAACCGATGCATAAAAATTATTTAAATCACAATGAAAAATATACCTCATAACAAAATTAGTATATCACAATTCGAACAAATGTTCAATAAAAATTAAAAAGATTTTCTTTAAATTTTATATATCTTATTTTTTGCCATAATACTTAATATGTTTAAAAAAATTTAAAGCATAAAAAAGCCATGCATTAAGCATGGTCTTTTTGTGTTTTCTTTTTGTTTATAAATTTTTTAAATGCAAATTTTGTTTTATATAAAAATCGTTCAACATCATTCCAAATTAGTTTGTAATATGCCACAACTAATAAAGCAACAAGCACGCCAATAATTGCACCACCCACCACATCACTAATAAAATGAACGCACATAAACGCACGGCTAAACGCTATTAAAATAGCCACAGAAAGCGCTGGCAAAGCTCGTTTTTTATAGAAGAATAATAAAACCACAGCGCATGCAAAACTTGTAACTGAATGTCCAGAAGGAAAGCTAAACCCGCTTGGGAATTTATAGCCAGTTCCTGCGAGCCATTCATAAAGCACGCCACTTTCAACAAAAGGCCTGCTTCTTGCAAAAATGTTTTTAATAATAAAATCGTTTAAAACAAATCCAAGGGCAAGCGCACAAAGCATAATAAAGCCCGAAGTGCGTGTTCTTTTAAAGCAAAGCATAATGGCGCCCAAAAGAATCCAAATAAGGCCATGGTCTGCAAGCATGGTGATAAGCTTCATACAATTATTAATAAAATCGCTACCATGCAAAGCATTATGCAAATTTTCCATCACAATAACTTCGTTCATACCCCTATTTTACCACACTTTTGTTTTTCTGCAAACAAAAAAGCGAAGAACGCCACCACCTTCTTCACTTTCTTGACACTTCGAGCATAGCCGAGTAATTTCTAAAAATGGCATTTGCTAGCATGACATTTTTAAATTGAATAGATTCACCTTAACTCGCCTATCGGCTCAGGCGGTATCACAAATTGGAAAAAATCCATCACTTTTCACTCTTCACTAGCCCGAAGGGCGATTCACTCTTTTCACTCTTCACTTTTCATTCATCACTAAAAAAACAACCCTTAGCTGGGTTGCTTTTTAATTCGCCTATTTATTTTTCTAAACTATTATTTGGCTCGGTTACAACAATTAGCGGATTATTTTCCACACTAAGTGCGCTAAACGCCATTTTCTCTGTGTTTGTTAAATCTTTATAATCAAATATGTCTATACCTTGGTAACTAATATCCTCGCTCAAGCTGTTATTTCTAACTATATCTGCAAGTAACTTATAAACTTGTGGTGTTAAACATTTTGCCCCACAAGACAGATCTCCTGTGCTATACTTCCTATCAGCTTCGCCTTCTGGCAATGTTGCAAGCACGCTATCTAAATAACCATTTGTATATTCATTAACCATCGTATACAATCTTATATATTGCTCTTCATTTAACGTATAGTTCGTTCTTACTTTACTTATTATGTAATCCGCATTACCTTCTTTTTCCGCTTTAGTAATTATGCGAGTTGTAAACACAACCCTATATCCTTCTGTATCCTTTACTAAAGAGACAATTCCATACGGGGTATGTGATGCAATGGTTCTATTAAATCCACCAGGGCCGCCAGCCGCACCAAAAATTACAGATGCATCTGTATCTAAAATTCTAGAATCCTTCACCATTGTTGTTAAAGTATATCCATTTGCCGTATAATTGCTATAAGTTTGCTCGGCAAGGCAGCCATCCAAGAATCTTTCATTAAAAGCCTCTGCGATTTGTTCTTTGGCGCTTAATTGTGTGCCGGCTATATTATCATTTTCGTTGGTGCCAGTTATTTCTTCCATGGCTATTTTATCTTCGGTGCTTTCAACAATGGCATCGGCAACATCTTCAATTTTCATATTGTCTATGCCTTGGTCGGCAACTTCGGTTGCCTTTTCGCTAGAAACATTATATGAAATATCATTAGAAACAACTTTTTCTTCGCCAGATTGTTTATTAACGCTTTCAGCGACATAACTAATATCTATTATTGCATCTGTTGGCTCTTCATAGTCTGCAAAAACTCCTGGTGCATAATCTATTTGATTTTCTGCTCGTTTAACATTAATGCCCGTGATTGTAACCGATTTAACATAATAATCAAAATTAGAAGCATAGGTTTCGTTAATCATCGTTTTAACTAGCAAAGCAATTTTATCTAGCCCATTTTCTTGCACAACAGGCGTTTTGCCATTATAAGTGGTTTCTATAGTGGCATTTTTAGATGAACTTTCATTTGAATGCGTTTGCGAATTGCACGCTGTTAGCCCAGCAACCGTTATTGCCCCAGCAAGCCCAAAAGCAATAAGCTTTTTTGTTAGTTCGCTTGGTTTGTTAAATTTTTTCATAAAAAACAACCCCCTCTCTAGTGTTATTTTAGCACTAG
>JAFSXW010000010.1 GCA_017443885.1 Clostridia bacterium
GTGCTGGCGTTAGCATTCGCACGCCACGCTTTCTCTTTTTCCTCTTTGCTTTTTAGTGTAAACGGATATTTTTTTGTCAAGGTTAAAATGCATGTCAAATAATACAAAATGTTATGATTATAATGACAACCCTCTGACAACAGCGCAATATCCGTTTTGTTGGCTGGTTAAGAGAAAATAAAATAACACTCTAACTTTTCAAGTTAAAGTGTTAATTATTTGGCAAGTTTCAAAAGCCAACAACGATAATCGTGTTTTTTATTTATTGTTTATCATCCTCATTGTTTTTGCTAGTGTCTTCTTCCACTTTTTCTTCTATTTTTTCTTTAAGTTCATTGGCACCAATATTAGATTCCCTAGTAATTTGCATGACAACACTAGCAAGTTGCTCACTCGACATTCTTTTTTTAGACTTTTTAATCATGCTAGAATATATAGCATAATAAACCACAAACATTAAAACAACGCTAATCCCTGAAATAAATAGCACCAACGCTTCATTATTTGCAATGTTTGTTTTAGATAAATTTGAATGTAATTTTAATGCATTTGCCTCAAATTCTTCACTAGATATCAGTTTTAATGTGGAAGCACATATTAACCCTAAATTATTAGCAACATTTCTTTTATATTCAATTTCTATATATGCAGTTGTGTCTAAAATTGTGTTAGTAAGCTCTGCATGCGTGCTACTTTCTGGCCTACCTAGTGAAGAAATGCCATTGTAATTTCCACTAAAAATGCTCACAAGATTAAATGCAGTGTCAGCAAAAACTTCTGCCGGACCTTCTATTCCAGCATGAGCAAATGCCATTTCGTTATTTGTGCTATAATTATTCACAAGTGCCGTAGTTTTATTAAATTCTTTAAATCCATATCCTGAATTTAAATACTTAGCAACATATTTTTCATATTCACTAGAAAAATCTTGTGCATAGAAATAATTATAATCACCAACAGTAATTTTATTTAAACAAATAATTAATGGATTTTTGCTAATATCTTGCGAAATACTGCGTTTATAAGCTTGTGCCCCACAACTATTTTCATCTCCTGCCCCACAGAATATAAAATCAATGTTAAAGTTAAAAGTAAACGAGTTGTTTGCTAAATATTTAGCCATTGCCATCATCATTGCCACACTTCCAGCACTTTCGTTCACCGCTTCAACATAATTATAATTCTTTTTAGCATTGCCATTAGAATCATAAGAATATGTAATTATTGGTGTGTTGCTAACATTTGTTAAAATGCTAATAGTTTTAGCGCTAGCATTTGTTGAAGGATATCTAATTCCAACATTATATGTAGATTTGCTAAAACCATCACTATCTTCAAAATCAACAATTTGTTTTCCTGCGTTAAAATAGCCATTATTTATTGCTGTTAAACCACTAACGCCAGCTAAATTAGATAAAATATATTCTAGCGTGTTCTTTTCACCATCACTGCCACCTTTTCTTATTATTCTAGCATCACTAGAAAGTAAACTTACAAGTTCGCTTTTAATCTCACTCACCATAATTGGCGACTCTTCATATTCCGCACTTGCAAAACTATTTACATGTGGCACAAAAAACGAATAAATTGCAAGGAAATGCGCAATTAAAACCACCATTAACTTCTTCATATAAGCCACCTCATATAATCAAAAATTAAAATAGCAAATTCATATATTATAAGTGGCATCATAAGTGCTCTAAACACAAATGGACTAACAACTTCATCTGCATAAAGTTTAGCACACCTTTTTGCAAATAGCAAAAACACAACAAATGTTATTATGATATCAGCAATAACTAAATAATTGTAAATATAAGGCAAATAAAAACAAAGCAAATATAAGGCGCCCATAATAACATTTCTTATAATAAAATACCATTTTAAATTATCTTTAATTGCCATCGAAGGAACAATTAATGAATATATGCTAAAATTTAAAACAATCCTATAAAGCCAAAAAATAATCACACAGAAAACACAACTAACTGCCCCAGAAATAAACAATTCTAAAATAAATGTTACTAAAATATTGGTTGAAACAACTATGTTATTAAAAATCAAAATTTCGCTAAACAAATTCAGCCACATAAAAGAAAGCACAAAAACAAACGGCAACAATTTGTGTGCCACACTATTTTGTATTCTATTATTCTCTTTGCTGTTATCTATTGTTATAATTTTATTTTTCTGCATTATCTTTATTTATCTTACGCCTAAATCATATTTAATATTTCAAAAAACACAATTTCAAGGCCAATTTCATCTTTTATTTTGCCTTGTTTAATTTTTGCATCAAGGCTTGCAAGATTATCAACTATAATTTTCAGTTTTCTTGGGGTAAATGCTCTTGCCTGCACTCTTAGCATCTTCACGGCATATTCCTTAACCCCAAACGCACTCGCAAGTTCACCATCTGTTTTATCTTTATTAATACTCACAAAAAGCGCTCGCCTATAAGTATTATAAAGAATCCCTAAGATAGTGTAAAGCGATTTTTCTGTTTTAATAAGGCTAAACAAAACTTCTGTTGCCCCATTTTTATCGCCACGAGCAATTTTATCTGTAAGCTCAAAAATCTGATAGTCTATGGTTTTTGCAACCATTTCCTCAATATCGCCGTCTTTTATCTCATTTTTGCCACAAAAAGAAATAAGTTTATCTAATTCACCATTAATTCTAGCTAAATCACACGAACAATAATCGCAGAGTTTGCTAGCACTTAAATTAGAAATTTTGCCTCCGGCATTCTCAACTCTTTTAATAATCATTGAAGTTAAGTCATTTTTATCAAGTTTAGCACAATCAACTTCAAATGCACCATTTATTTTAAGGCTAGTTTCGCCTGCATTAAACAAAACTAAAATGCTAGAATATTCTTGGCTTTCAGCATAATTTTCTATTGCCTGCATATCTTGTTTAGAGCCTTTTTTAGTTTTTAAATCTTCTAAAACAACAACCCTAAATAAATCGCCTAGCGGGCAAACTTTTAATTCATCTAAAAGGTCTTTCATTTGCACACCAGCAAAACTTTTGTGCAAAACATTTATGTCTGGCAAATTGCCAGCAAAAGTATTTTTAATTTTTTCAAGAGCAAGCAAACAAAGGTGCCTATCTTCACCAAAAATTTCAAAAACTGCATAGGGTTTAATGTCTGCCTTTATAAACTCTTTAACCTTCATATATTAATTTTAGCAAACAAAACTTAAATTGTAAAGATAAATTAAACTTAAAAGGCATAAATTCCAGCACTAAAAGCCAAAGTAAGTGCAAGCATTATCCCAAAAGTCCGTTTTAACTTTTTATTTAAAAACACATAATCAGATGCAAAAAATGCAAGTAAAAACACGGCCAAAATCAATAGTTTATCTGGAATAAATTCTATAAAAGCCCTATCAAAATTTGCTGTTAATTTAGCAATATAAATTATTGCCCTTAAGCATAAATCTGGAATAACCATTAAAAAACGCATAAATGGAAATATAAGAGAAATCACACTAAACACAATTAAAGTCATATACCCAACACTTGCAATTGGAACTGCAATTAGGTTTGCCAAAAGGCTTAAAGACGACACCCTTGAATAAATAGTAATAATTATAGGAAGTGTCCCAATAGTTGCACTAGTTGTAACTGCCACTGCACCACCTACATATTGTCCCAAAAATTTAGAAAACAACCTACTAAGTGGCTTTGCCAGCAAAATAATTCCTAACACGGCCGAAAAACTAAGTTGGAACCCAAGTGAAAACAAATCAAAAGGCCTAAAAATTAAAATAATTATTGCTGCTAAACTAAGCGAAGAAAGCGAATCATATTGTTTTGCAAGAAGTAATGAAAGCATAGAAACTGTGGTCATAATAAAAGCTCTTGAAACGCTCACAGTGAATCCACAAATCCAGGCATAAATAAAAAGCACACCTATAATCACAAAAAATTTAGTTTTTGGCTTTAATTTTAAAAGTTTGCAAATAACAGAAAGAAGTGCCACAAAAAATCCAATATGAAGCCCACTCACTGCTAAAAGATGTGCCATGCCCGAAAGTTTAAAATCTTCATAAAGTGAAGTAATTGCATCTTTTTCGCCAAATAGCATAGAATATGCCACACCACTAGTTTCGGCACTTAAATTCTTGTTTAAAAAATCACCCACTCCATTTTTCACAAAATCAAAAGTTTCCACCTTTGTTTTTGTTCCAGTTTTAACAATATCAGAATAGTTTAAATATATATAGCCATAAACCCCACTAGCAAAAACGCTTGTATTCACCCCTTTGTTTTCTGTCGCATCATAAAATTTAACATTGCCTTTAAAAACAACATCATCACCAATGTTGAAATTTTTTGAATCAGTTAGATCATCTGTAAAAAATAAATAGTACTCCCCGCTTAAACTTTCATCATGCATAATTTTGTTTAAATTAGAATTATAATAAGATGCCTTTAAATAACTAACCATAATTCTATTGCCATTTTTAATAATTGTGCCCGAAGCAGTTATTTCTGTTGTGTTTTTGCTGTATGGTTTAAAAGCAGTTGTTTTAATGCTAACCACCCCAAAACCATAAATAAAAAATAATATTGCAAAACAAATTGCAACAAAATGCTTACCTATAAAAACTGCCAAATTAGAAAACTTTAAATAAATAGCAATAGCAAAAATGAGAACTAGCAAAATAATTATGCCAATAAAATTTTTCACCACAAAAATCTGACCTAATAAAATGCCAAAAATTAAACTTAAAGCACAAAACGCCATAGGCCTAAAATTAAAAACTTTTGTAGTTATTGCTTTTTCCATTAAAACAAGTGTATAACAAAATACAACAAATTTCAACAAAATCAAATTTTTTGTTAAAAAAACAAAAATCTATTGCACAAAAAATCAAGTTATGCTATACTCTAAAAGTGCTTAAACGAATTTAAAGCAAAAATTAAAATGGCATCATAGTCTAACGGTTAGGACACCAGCCTCTCACGCTGGGGATCGGAGTTCGATTCTCCGTGGTGCTACCAACTCCGAATGAGCCGAACTAAAAAAAGTTCGGCTCTTTTTTAAAGTTTTAGAAATCCCCCAACAAAAACTGATTATTTTTTTAACAAAAAAGAGTGGGTTTTCCACTCTTTTTAAAAGTTATAATACTACTATTTTATGTTAATATATCATCATTCAATAGTGTTTTTATCTTCTTTTGCAGAGGCATCACTTAAAAGATTTAAAACAATTTCTTCTATTTCAATTAATCTTCTCTTAAGCTCCTTATCTTTGCCAATTGAATATTTAATACCTAATATGATGCCATACATAAATTCAATTCTTTGCTCTGAAATTAGCATATTAAGAGCATTAATTTCTTCCAATAATTCATTTCTAGTGCACTTGCTTCCTTTTATTTTTTTAACACCCAAAACATAAGACCTATAATCCTTAACTAAAAATGCAAGCCTTTCAATTAACTCATTATTTAATATTAAAGCAGGTGTTTCAGATTGCTCATCTTCTTCTTTTATTTGAGTTTCTTCACCTAAAAGTGTTGCAACTATCACATTCTTAAATCTTAAAACAACCTTATTGCAGAAGTTTGCATATGGGCCAACACCACCTTCTTCACTGCTATAATATTTATTTAAAAATTGATTAAAATTAATCTTTTTATCATCAAGCAAATTTAATAGGCAAAAAATAAAAGCAATTGTTTTATGTGGTTCTTCTGGAAGTACTATTTTACCAATTCTGGCAGTTGCCGTTTCTAATTCTCTTTCAAAGCTAAAATTAACCATACATTCACTAATAAGGTTAAAAACTTCCCTTGTGGAAGCTATAGATTTTAACACATCGCCTAGCCTTCTATCAACTAATATATATTTGCTGGCAATCATATTATCGCAGGCCGAAGTAAAAGCCTGTATATCACTTGGGGTAACTTTTGGCATAAATTTTTCCTCTCACTATAATTTTAGCAAATTAAAGTTTCTTTTGCAACTATTTTTATGTTTTGCAAAAGCAAGAAATAATTTTACACAATTTTAGAAAAAGTATTTATTTTTTTTATGTTTAATGTTATACTTAAATAAAGGATACAAAGGAATATGGATGTTGCAAACAACTCGAAACTCAGCAAATTAGTTTTACTATTTGTTTTTGATAAAATGGAAATTCCATTAACTGAAGAAACTATTTTAGATATGTGTTCTAGCCAAAATGCATGGATAAGTTATATGCTATGCAAAGAAGATATGGCCGAACTTTTAGAATCTGGTTTTATAATTATTTCAAGCAATAAAAGTGGCGAAAAATATTATTCTATCACAACCGAAGGCAGAATGTGTTTAAACTATTTTTTTGTAAATATTCCATCTAGTTTAAGGGAAGAAATTTCAAACTATATAAAAGCAAACCGCCTAAGTTTTAGAAGAAAGCAAGAATATTTTAGGGATTATAGCCGAAATGATGATGGCTCCTACACTGTTCTTCTAAAAATATTAGATCCAGCTGGCTCTAAATTAGAATTAAAATTAAATGTTGCAAACCGTGCCAGTGCGCAAGATATTTATAAAAAATGGGAAAATAAAGCAAGCGAAGTTTATGGTGCATTATATGATATTTTAATTGACGACTAATAAAAACCCTTTAACTTTAAATAACTAAGAGTAGAAAAAAGTAAAGTTATAAAACATAATAATAGTTTTATTGCAAAGCATAAAAATAAAAAGAGCATTTTTAAATGCCCTTTTTTATTTGTTACTAATTTAATTTTTAGCCCTCAATACCAACTAATGTTGCTTCTTTAACACTAATTCTATCCCCATTTTCATCAACAGCATTAGATGCAGGTGCATCAAGAGTTACCTTATATAAATAAGTTTTAGAATTAGATGTGCTATAGAAATAAATATCGCCATCTATCACTTCTGGAATAAGATTTCCATTGGCATCATCACAAGTGGTGCTTGAAAGTTGTTTTGGATCTTTTTCACCTGTTCCTAAATTTTTATACACTAGTCTATAAAGTAAACTATCTTTCTTATAAACCACGCCATAAACATCTTCATTGCTAGAATTTTTTTCTGTGAATGTTGCAATAAAGTTAATGGTAACACTGCTGTCGAATGTATAAACAATGCGGTTATTTTCAGTGTTAAAATCTGGCACAACACCATTTTCTAATTTAACAAATCTTATGTTATTGCTTTCGTAAAAAAGCACTGCCACATCGTCGCCATCTTCAACAAACACAACATTATCATAGCTATAATGGCTAACTAAATTTGCTGTTTCAAAACTTAAAGTGTCTGCCTGTTGCGAAATTGCGCTTAAATAAATTTTTGAATCATAGCTATATAAAAGTTTATCGCTTCTAATTGCAAGAAGAGAAACAGATTTTCCTTCACTAATTAATTTTTCATTAGAAGCATCTGGTAAAACTTTATAAACCCTCACGCCAGTTCTTGCGCCACCTTCTTCAAGTGCTGCACGAGTGAAATAAATATAATTTTCAGCAAAACTATTTCTAGAAGAATCTTGAACTTCCCCATTGTGCTCACTAAATAAAACGGTTTGAACATCACTAGCAATCACTGTTGTTTTTACATTAGAATTAATTTCAACACTTGTTAATGTTTTGTTAGTTTTTTCATAAACCATTAAATATAGTTTAGTGCCTTGTTTATAATAAGCATAAGACACTTCTTCACTAG
Source organism: Clostridia bacterium (assembly GCA_017443885.1). Lineage (GTDB taxonomy): Bacteria > Bacillota > Clostridia > Christensenellales > UBA1242 > UMGS2070. The sequence goes on from JAFSXW010000010.1 coordinate 7,699, forward strand.
AATCGTTAAGTTTTGTTGTGTAAAGCCTTTGGGTAACTTTATTAATTAAATCATATCTATAAAAGCATGTTTGATTATAAAGAATTGTTCCCTTACTATTCTGGCCAGCATTTGGTGTTGCATAATATAAATAATCGCCAAAAATGCTAATAGAACCATTTTTATAGCCTACTAGATTAGAAACAACAACCTCTGTTTGTGTTATATTGCCGTTATCATCTAATATAACTTCGTTGTTGCTATCAAGTTTTGCTCTGTAAATTGCGCCACGAACAACCTTACCTTGAGTGTTGTTGGTGCCATCATTGGTGTTAGAACCATTAATAAAATATAAATAGCCACCATATTTAAGGGCATTTCCACCATTGCTAGTAACAAGATTTGAAACATTAGTTGTTTCACGCATATTTGGTGCACACGCCGAAACCAAAACGGCTGTGATTACAACCAAAACTAATGCAACTAAAATTTTTCCAATTTTTTTCATAATTTAAGCTCCAAAAAATATTCTAGTTATATAATAAATATTAATAAAACTTTTGTCAACACAAATAAACCAAAATTCTATTTTTTCTAGATTTTTTCAAATAAAGATGGCATTTTAATCAATTTCTTTGCCACTGCTAGCATCTTTAAAATTTAAATAATATCCATAACAAGAATTTTTAAATATTGAATAGAATTTAAGGCTACCACATTTTTTTATAATTTTTTCTTCTGTTTTTTTGCTAGGAAAGCCAACTCCTATTTTACTGGGCTCATTTTTAAAAAAAATAACGCCTAAAACCACAATTTTGTTCTTTATTTCAGCCTTCACCCATCTTGAATTTTTAAACATATCTTCTAGCACCACCTCTCTTGGAAAATTAGCAAGTGCTGTTTTTAAACTTTGCTCAATGGATTTATAATATTTAAGTTTCTTTTTTAAAAATAGCGGAGAAAGTAATGCTTTTTTTAAAATATCTTTTTTTGATATTTTATTTGAATTATTAAAATAATAGTCTATCACCTCATCTAAGTTTTCGTAATCACTAAAAATATTTGATATTTTTTCTAGTGGAGGGCTTCCAGCATAACAAATCTTCTTTTCGCTATTATCATAAATAATTGCACTAAAAGCGTTTGCCTTCACTTTAAAATTTAAAATTATTTCATTTGCTATTTCTGCCTTTTCTATTAACTGATTTTCAGCAAAAATAGAAATATATTTAGCAGAATTTAAAGCATTAAAAAAAACCTTTAAGCTAAATTTATAGCCGTTTTTAATAATTTTAATAATGCCAACAATTTCATTTGTGTGTTGATCTCCCTCTATTCTTTTTAAAGGAAAATAAAACTTCTCAAATTCCACATTAAAAATTTAGCAAACATTTTGTTTTGTGCATAAAAAAATATCGCATAATTTTAGCGATATTTGAAAAATATTTATGTTTTTTGCTAAATATTGTATTTTTCTGCTTGTTTATATAGGGCAAAAAACTGATCTGAAGAAAGTTCTTCTGCCCTGCAATTTATGTTGGTTCCTAAATTAATTAGCAAATTTTCGGCTTCTTTTTTTGATATATTTAGCCCACTAGATAAATTATTTACTAATGTTTTTCGCTTTGCCTTAAAACACATATGCAAAAAGTTAACAAACTTTCCATCGAGTTTTTTTCCATTAAAATTAAAATGCAAAACGGCACTATCTACTTCTGGCATTGGATAAAAAAATGTTTTCGGAACATTTAAAATAATTTTCACATCTGCAACAGTTTGACAAATAACACTCATTGCTCCATAAGCACTATTTTTAGGGCTGGCACCAATTCTTTCAGCAACTTCTTTTTGCACCATAATTGTCATTGTTTTTGGGCAGAAATCTATTAATTTGCTAATAATTGCCGTGGTTATATAATATGGCAAATTTGCCACAACAGAAAATTCTTCACCACCTGTGTATTTTTTTAAATCCACACTCATAAAATCTTCAAACACAAATTTTAAATTGTCATACTTTTCTTCAAGTTTTAATAAATGTTCTTTTAAATCTGTGTCTATCTCAAAACTAATTACTTTTTTTGCTCTTTGCGCCAAAACTTCCGTTAAAGCCCCTGCACCAGCGCCAATTTCTATCACAAAACTATCTTTTGTAATATTTGAGCCACAAACAATTGCATCTAAAAGTTTTTGGTCTTTTATAAAATTCTGACCATATTGTTTTTTAAATTTATGTTCCATAAATTCTCTCCGTATAAAAGCTATAATTATTGCCAAAACTAACCTTGCCGAAAGGCCATTCAAAAGACTAATTCGAAAGATAAATTGAGCCTTTTTATGGCTCTATTTTTATGCCATAAAATTTAAGCGCATTTTTTGTGGTTATTTCTTCCATCTCTTCTGGTGTTTTATTTAAAACCTCAGCAAGCTTATTAAGCGTATATTTCACATTTAGTGGTGTGTTTAATGTTCCACGAACAGGCACTGGTGCTAAATATGGGCTATCTGTTTCAACCATAATCCTATCTAATGGCAAAAATTTTGCCACGCTAGAATCATAATTTTTAAAAGTGAAATTTCCGCATATTCCAAAATAAGCATTAAGTTTGCTAAATTTTTCTGCCCACTCTTTCGTTTCACTAAAACAATGAATAACAAACCCATATTTTAATTTATCTTTATTATTTAAAAGCAAATCGTATAAATCAGATGCCGCATCTCTGCAATGAATAGAAAGTGGCTTTTTTAGTTTATATGCTAATTCTATTTGAGAAACCAAGATTTGCTTTTGAAGGCTTTTATTATCTTCAGTGTAATGATAATCAAGCCCCACTTCACCAATCGCCACACACTTTTCATTTTGTGCAAGCTTTTCTATTTCTTTTAAACTATTTGCAGTGAAACTTTCAGCATTTTCTGGATGAAAACCAACAGCATAAAACACTTTTTTGTTTTTTTCTGCAATTTCCTTGCATAATTTTGCATCATTTTCATCACTAGAAAGCGTTACTGCAAATAAAAGGTTGTTGTCTTTTTCTATTTGCTCAAACAAATTAATTCTATTATATTCTTCGCCATATAAATGGCAATGAGAATCAACTAACATAAAAATCTCCTATGTCATTTTACCACACATAAACATAAATTAAAAGCAATTTGAGTAAACTTTAATATGAATAAAGTTTGGTTATTGCTTTTAATTTCAAGCATTAGTGTTTTGTTAATAAAAAGCCCAGCAGAAGTGCTAACAAGCATGCTTGCTTCTTCCTCTAAAGCATTAAGTTTGTCGCTTGAACTTGCAACAATTTATGCTGTGTGGGTTGGTATTTTTTCAATATTAGAGCAAACTGGCGCGACAAAAATTTTAAGCAAAATACTTTCCCCTATAATTAATTTAATTTTTGGAAAAAATACACTATCTAGCGAAAGTAAAAAACTTGTGAGTATGAA
>JAFSXW010000011.1 GCA_017443885.1 Clostridia bacterium
CACAAGTGATATTAAAAAAGAGATTAATGTTAACCTTACAGGAGCAATTATTGCCATCAAATATGCTTTGCCTATTATGGCGGAGAGAAACAGCAGGCTTATTACAATTTCTTCCGTTTGGGGCGTTGTTGGAGGCTCTTGCGAAAGCAGTTATAGTGCTTCTAAAGGCGGACTAATTAGTTTCACAAAGGCTATTGCAAAAGAAATGGGTGCTATGGGGCTCACAGCAAACTGCATTTGCCCTGGGTTAATTAAAACAAAAATGAATAATCATCTTAAAAAAGAAGATTTTGATGCGATTAAAAATGAAACACCACTAAACACATTTGCAACCACACATGATATTGCAAACCTTGCCCTATTTTTAGCAAGCCCAAAAGCAAAAAATATCACCGGCCAAATTATAACATTAGATGCTGGATGGACTTTATAAAATTATATTACAATAAAAAAATTCGAGGAATTATTTTCACCTCGAATTTTTTTATGCAAAAACTAATAAAATTTATTTATCTCTAATCTAGTTTTAAGATAGACATAAATGCCTCACTAGGAAGTTCCACACTACCAAGCATACGCATTTTTTTCTTTCCTTCTTTTTGTTTTTCTAGTAGTTTGCGTTTTCGTGAAATATCTCCACCATAGCATTTTGCTATAACATCTTTTCTTAATGCTTTTATGGTTTCTCTTGCAATAATTTTATTGCCTATTGCCGCCTGAATAGGAATTTCAAATAAGTGTCTTGGAACAACTTCTTTTAATTTCTCTGCAATTCCCTTGCCACGCTCATAAGCTTTTGTGCGGTGAACTAAAATTGAAAGAGCATCACAAACTTCACCATTTAAAAGTATATCAAGCTTCACCATATCACTCTCTTTATATCCACTAATTTCATAATCGAAACTTGCATATCCATGAGTGCGAGATTTAAGTTTATCAAAAAAGTCATAAACAATTTCGCCTAGTGGCAAAATGTAACTCATTTTAACCCTAGTTTTTTCTATATATTGCATATCAATATATTCGCCACGCTTGTTAGTTGCTAAATCCATAATTGCCCCAACATATTCTGGCGGAGTGAATATTGATGCCTTAATAACAGGCTCTTCTATCTTTAAAATTTCTTGCACTGCAGGAAGGTTAGACGGATTGCTTATAATCAGTTCGTCCCCATTAGTTTTTGTTACCTTATAACTAACGCTTGGGGCTGTGGTTATAATATCTAAATTAAACTCTCTTTCTAGCCTTTCGGTGATAACTTCCATATGAAGAAGCCCCAAAAACCCACATCTAAAACCAAACCCTAGCGCAGAACTTGTTTCTGGACTAAATTCTAGCGAAGCATCACTTAGTTTTAATTTTAAAAGAGCATCTTTTAAAAGATTGTATTTATCGCCTTCCACTGGAAAAATTCCACTAAACACAACTGGCAAAACTTGTTTATATCCTTCAAGTGGTTCCGTTTCTTTATTTTGTTCACAGATTGTGTCGCCAACCTTTATATCTGAAACAGTTTTAATGCTAGCACTAATATAGCCAACATCACCACTAGAAAGTTCATTTGTTTGAGTGGCAGATGGCGTGAACACTCCAACTTCTGTTACCTCAAATTCTTTGCCCGTTTGAAGCATTTTTATTTTTGTGCCCGCCCTAACGCTTCCATCAATAATACGAACCAAACAAACTGCACCTTTATAGTTATCATAATAACTATCAAAAATTAGGGCTTTGAGTGGTGCATTTATATCACCTTTTGGAGAAGGCACATTTTCAATAACATCTTCAATAACTTTATCTATATTTATGCCTTCTTTTGCACTAATTAGTGGTGCATTTTCGCAATAAATACCAATAATATCTTCAACTTCTTTCTTCACTTCTTCTGGGCGTGCAGAAGGAAGATCTATTTTATTTAAAACCGGCAAAATTTCAAGATTATTTTCTAGCGCTAAATAAACATTGGCAATAGTTTGAGCTTCAACACCTTGCGTGCTATCTACCACCAAAATTGCCCCCTCGCACGCAGCTAACGACCTGCTAACTTCATAAGTGAAATCAACATGCCCGGGTGTGTCTATTAAATTAAGCGTATATTCCTTGCCCTTATAGTTATAATGCATAGTAACTGGCGCAAGCTTTATTGTTATGCCCTTTTCACGCTCTAAATCCATACTATCTAAAAGTTGGTCTTTCTTTTCCCTTTCAGAAATTAGGCCGGTGGTTTCCATAATCCTATCGGCTAGCGTGCTTTTGCCATGATCTATATGTGCAATTATTGAAAAATTTCGAATTAGTGATAAATCTTTTGCCATGATTTTATTTTATATTTTTTACAAAAAATAATCAAGTATTTTAAAATATTTGGCTTAAAGTGGACATTTTTTCCAAATTTTTGGCATAATTATATTAAAAAAAGCCATTTTTACTAGCAAAATTTAAAAATATGTTGTATATTTATTATGTTAGATTGTAAATTTGGAGAAATCTTTATGAATATATTTCAAACTTGGATTGTAAATAAGCCTATTGCACATCGTGGGCTTCATAACGCAGAAATCCCTGAAAATAGCCTTGCAGCATTTGAAAATGCTTGCAAAGAGAATTACGCTATTGAACTTGATGTTAGGCCTCTTAGTGATGGAACTATCATCGTTTTTCATGACGACACCTTGGGCAGAATGACTAAACAAGATGGCTATCTTTCTAACCTTACATATAACGATATTAAAGATTTAAAATTAAATGGTTCTAGCGAAAAGATCCCCACTCTTAGCGAAGTTTTAAATTTAGTTGATGGCAGAACCCCTATTTTAATTGAAATTAAAAATATGGGCAAAGTTGGCGAATTTGAAAAATCTGTTTTAAAAGCACTTGAAGGCTATAAAGGCGAATACGCAATAGAATCTTTCAACCCTTACACTCTTGAATGGTTTAAAATTAATGCCCCACAAATTAAGCGTGGTCAACTTTCATCATTTATGAAAAACAGTGGTTTATCTTTCTTTAAACGCATTGTGCTTAAAAAGATGAAGTTAAATAAAATTAGCGAGCCACATTTTATTGCATATCACACAAAAGATTTGCCAAATAAATATGTTAAAAAATATAAAGATGTTATGCCTGTTATAGCATGGTGCATAAAAAATGAAGACGAATATGCAAGAGTGTTTAAAAAGCATTGCGATAACATTATATTTGAAAACATCACCCCAGCAAAATAAAGTTTAAAATAATGAAAATAAAAAGACTACAAAATTTGTAGCCTTTTATTTTTTTTAATATAAAAAGTTTTGCTGCTTTCCCTTACAATAAATTTGAATAGACTCGTTCCGCTCGCCTATCGGCTCGGTTGGTATGTCATATTGTAAATAAATATCCGCAACTTTTCACTTTTCACTTTTCACTCTTCACTTAATAATCGTCCACAATGTTGCACGAAGTGCAACGCTTCATGCAAACGGAGTTTGCGCTTAATGTTGCCATAGGCAATGCTTCTCTCGCGCAAAGCGTGTGCTTCACGGCAACGCAGTTGCCCATCCGCCACTTTTCACTTTTCAC
>JAFSXW010000012.1 GCA_017443885.1 Clostridia bacterium
GTGAATTCTGGTTTGCTAGATGGAATAAGCCTAACACGAGCAATAGCCTTTTTTCTTCTACCAGTTGCCCAATATTGTTCTACTTTTGCTATCTTTTTTGCCATAAACTTATGCCCTCTTTCCTTCAATATTTAAAACTTCTGGCATTTGTGCTTCGTGGCCGTGTTCACTTCCAGCATAGCAACGAAGTTTTTTAATCATCTTTCTGCCAATTCTGTTTTTAGGAAGCATACCTCTAACTGCTTCATAAACAGCAAAATCACTCTTATCTTTAAGAAGTGTGCTATATTGAATTTCTTTTAGCCCACCAACATAAAGTGTGTGATATCTATAATATTTTTGTTCCATTTTTTTACCAGTTAAAGCAACTTTATCGCAGTTGATAACAATAACATGATCGCCACAATCAACACTTGGAGTAAATTCTGGTTTATTTTTTCCACGAAGAACGGCTGCAACTTGGCTAGCAAGACGGCCTAGTGGAACATTTGTTGCATCAACAATATACCATTTTGTGCTCTTATTTTCTGGATTATGTAAATAAGTTTTCATTGTTTCTTTCCTTTTATTTATTTGCAAACCACTGCATCCGTGAGATTATGCAAAAGGATTGCATCGCATTTATGCTTATGTATTATATAAAATGTTAACTTAATTGTCAATAATTTTTCAAAAATTTATTAATTATATTTCACTTCTTTTAAATATAGTGCATAGGCAGGCATGGTTTTTCCGGCTTTAGTTCTATCTTTTGCATCTATAATAGCCTTTATATCGTCTATTTTCCATTTAGAATACCCCACCATCAAAAGTGTGCCCATAATAATTCTAACCATATTATATAAAAAGCCATTGCCAGTAATCTCTAATTCATATTCAAAATCAGATACCACATTAATTTTTGCACTAATTATTTTCCTAACAAAATTTGTTTTGCCACTTTTTTTAGCACAAAAACTTCTAAAATCCTTTTCGCCAATTATATACTTTAAGGCCTTCTGCATTAAAGAAACATCAACATAATCATTAACTCTTAGTTCTCGGCCCTGCTTTAAAGGAAGTTCAAATCTGCTAGCATAAAACTTATATATATATGTTTTTTCTTTTGCACTAAACCTTGCATTAAAATCAGAAGAAACTTCTTTTGCTTCAATCACTTTTATATCTTCTGGCAAATAATAATTAATTGCCCTAGGAAGCGTGGCTGTGCTTAAATTTTCATCTATCTCAAAATTTGCCACTTGCCCCATAGCATGCACTCCACTATCCGTTCTGCCACTGCCTTCCAGATTTACAGTTTTATTAAACGCCAAAAAAATTGCCTTTTCAATTTCTTCCTGCACGCTTCTTTTGCTGGGTTGTTTTTGCCAACCACAAAAGTTTTTCCCATCATATGTGATTTTAAGAGCAATATTCATTTTAGTCCCTTCTTTATTAGAAAAAATGGGGTGTTATGCGAAACATAACACCTAAGTTTTTTCAACTATTTTTCAATTTCATCGTTATCTTTAAAATTAAAATCTCTGCCCAAAAGTTTAAGCCTAGCATCAACTTCTTTTATTCCAAAATTGCTTCTATATTCAAATAGTTTATTGGCTGTTTCCCTGCCATCTATTTTAATATATCCATTTTTTCTGCCAACATCAAAAACAGTCTTTTTAAGGCGAGTCCATGCGTTAATCTCATCGGTATATTCATTTGTGCTATCAATAGCTTCATGTGTTAGTTCAATTTTATCTTCGCCTTTTGGCATAGATTGAATTTTAACATAATCTTTTTCAAGTAATTCAACTAATGATAAAAAAGCAGAAGTGTAATTCTTGCCAACTTTGCTAGGTTTGCAAATTTCGTCAATATAAAGTTCAAGTTTTTTAAGCAATTCTTCTTTTTCTTTAACAAATTTTCTCTCTTCTCTGCTTGAAGCGCACAATTCAATATGGCGTTTAATACGCTCAATATCTCTAGCTAATTTCTTTAAATCTTTATAAGTTATGCTTTCTATTTTTTCATTTTTTTCCATTTTAAAAACCTTCAAAACTTACCTACTCATCTGCCTGTTTTCTTCAAGATATTTATCTAGTTCTTCCTCGCTAAAATCCCTGCCAACGATTTTTAAACTAAGATTCTTTTTACAGCCAAAATCTGCTTTAATAGTTGCTAGAATTGATTTATTTAATCTTTCTTTTGGTGCAACAATTAAATATCCATGCTTAATGCCATAATCAAAAATAATATTTTTAAGTTTCCACCAAGAATTTAGTTCAAGTTCATAATCAGTTAAAACCTTATAGGTGTCATACATAACAGAATTAGTGTTTTTAGGATACCTTGCGCTTTTGTAATAATCGTCTTCCACTTCATCAACTAGCGTTGAAAAACCATAAGGATAAAACTTCCCATCGCCCTTGTGCTTTAAACTTGCTTTGTCCACATAATATAAAATTTCTTTATTCTTCTTTTCAATTGCAGTTTGTGCAATTTTTTTATTCTTTGAAGAAAGATTATCTATCTCTAAAATTTTTTCTGCACACACAATATCCCTAGCTAGTTCCTTCAAATCTTCATAAGTAACATCATCTTTATTTTTATCTTTCAAAATCATAAACATTGCTCCTTCTTAGTGTATATTTCTAGTTTTATTATAGCATATTTTAATTTCCACTGCAAGGCTTTAAATTATAGAAAACAAAACTTTTATTTATTTGACTATTTTTTTTCGTGAGTTTAATATTTAATTAATAATAAATATTTTTAGGGGATTTTTATGGATAATAAACATTATGTAACAATTGATGGAAACACAGCCTGCTCTAATATTGCCTATAAACTAACGGATATGGCAATAATTTACCCAATAACGCCTTCTAGCCCAATGGCAGAAAATTACGATAATTTGGGCGCAAAAGGCAAAAAAAATATTTTTGGAAATATTCCCAGGGTAACCGAAATGCAAAGCGAAGCAGGTGCTGCTGGGGCTCTTCATGGGGCTCTTTCTGGCGGGAGCCTTGCCACAACATTCACTTCTAGCCAAGGGCTTCTTTTAATGATTCCAAATATGTATAAAATAGCGGGTGAAGGCTTACCTTGCGTTATTCATGTTGCAGCCAGAACAATAGCCACTCATGCCCTATCAATTTTTGGCGATCATAGCGATATTTATGCCACACGCCAAACAGGCTTTTCTATGCTTGCATCTTCTAGCGTTCAAGAAGCACAAGATATGGCGCTTACAAGCCATCTAGTTTCAATAAAATCTAAGGTGCCTGTTCTTCACTTCTTTGACGGTTTTAGAACTAGCCA
>JAFSXW010000013.1 GCA_017443885.1 Clostridia bacterium
ACACGCAAAATAAACAAACCGTGCAAATAATAAACACTATATCTATCAACATTTTTAAAAGTGAATAGCAAATGGCATTTTTAAGATTAGATATCATACTAGATGTGTAGCCAAGTTTTGCATTGCTTGAAATTTTGTTTGATGTTAAATAGCAAAGTGTGTATTCCGCTATGTTATTTAAAAATAATGGAAGCAAAACGCTAGTAATTAAGAAGCCTAAAATACTAAAAAATATGCTCCAAAATTATTTGATAAAATCTGCATTAAATTTAAAATAACTTCTTTAAATGCACTATTTAATGAAGATGGCGAAGTGTAAACACTTTCAAAAATATTTCTAACACGATCAAGCCAGCCTTCATCTCCTAAAAGTTTTATAGTTGGCATTGCTAAAAGATAAGAAAGCCCCACACATAAAACTGCACTAATGCATAAAAATGCAAGTTGTTTCCACACAAGCACAAAGTTTGAGCCAAAAATTTTACAAGAGTTTTTATAAGACATAATTATTACCCTAAAACCTTTAAAAATACATTATTTTAAGCAAAAATAAATTGGTTGCAATTTTTGCAACTTTCTTTTTATTATAGAAAAATTCCCACTAAAAATCTATAAATTTTTTCTTAAAAACCGTATTTGTTAGCGCTATTATAACCCACATTTTAAAAAAAATCAAGTGTTTTATAAATTTTGGATATTTTATTGCCATAAAAAAACAGCCACCACAATTTTGTGGTGGCCATATTTTTAATTTTTTATTGTTTAGAGCAAATTATTTTAATTAATTCTTCTTTTGAAAGTTCTTCTAAGTTTCCTAGTGTAATGCTTGCGTGGAGCGAATTTTTATTTTCATTATTATTCTCTGTTTCGCTTGCATCATTAGTTTCCTCACTATTTGCATGTGCTTCATTTAAAATTGCTTCATTAGTTATCACTCTATTTTGTTCAATTTGCTCATCATAGTTATTATCTTCTTTATTTTCTTCTTGTGCAGTGTTAATAGAATAAAATTCTTCTTTATTTTCAGCCTTATTGCTAGCATTGAAATTTTCATTTAAAATTTCACTATCAGCATTTTCATTTTCAATAATTGGGAAAATTGTTTTTATATCATTTTCATCAGTTTCACTTATATTTAAAGAGCTAGAATCTTGTTTTTCCACTTTATTTTCGTCTTCAAGTGTTTGGTATTTCGTAACCACTTTTTGTGGTGCACTAATTATGCCTAAAATAACAAACACACTGCACATTGCGGTGGTTACATCCATCACTAGCCCACTATCTATTGTGAACCCATATTTAGTGCCTAAAATTCTTGCAACCAAAAGCAAAGCACTCACTAAACTTATCCAAAAATTATAAGTTTTCATTTTGTCTTTTATATTCATAAGTTTCTCCTTTTAGTTTTTTCTTGCAACGGTTAAATAATAAACATCACTCCAAGCATCACCAAGGTAATAAGCAAAAGTTGAATCTGTTGTAAGTTGTTTTAATGCATCATTTTTAGAAAGACTGTTTAAATAATCTAGCGTTATTTTTATTTTGTATTGAGTGGCTAAATTATCTGTGTTTTCTGTGTAGCCATAATTTTCGTTTAAGGCTAGCCTTTCTTTTAAATCTTTTGTGTCTTTTTCTCGTTTATTTAAATTATATTCGGCCTTCAAACTTTCCACTTTATTATTAAATTCAGTAATTTCTTTTTGTTTTTTGTTTAAATTATCTATGGCTTTTTCAATTTCTTCGTAAACTTCGCTAGCATATTCTAAATCTAAATTATTAAGTGCCATATCTTTTGCCGAATTAAGAAAAGAAATTTCATTTTCAATATCTTCTAAATCGCTATTTAAACTAACGGCTAAATTAGATAATTTTTCTGCCCTTTCTTTTTCAATGCCATCAAGTTGCCCTATTATTATGCTAGAACGGGCAAGCCCTCGTTTTAGTGCCTGATTTTGTGCAGAACTAGAATAGTTATCATAAATTTCATTAATTTTTATAGTGCTAGAGTTATAAGTGTTTTTTGCACTTTCTTTTTGTGCCTCTTTATCTGCCTGCTTTCTAGCATACTCGGCTTCCACATTTTCTTTTAATGCATTATATTTTGCGTCTGTTCTATTCTTTGCTCCCGCCCTTACTTCATCTGCTGTCTGCAAGTTGTTTTCTAGCTTTTCAAGATTTAAAGTGTCTAACACAGCATCTGCTTTTTGGTTTCTAAAATAATCATCAACTTTTTCTAAATTAGAAAAAATATTGCCATTTTCTTCAATTCCAATTTCTGATGGTATTGTGATGGTTGCCTCGCCATTTTTTTCTGTTTCAATTGATGGTTCAGTTTTATCTATAATTTCTTTATCATTTTCTGAAAAGTTGTTGGTGTTATCTTCTTCTAAAATTTCTTTTGCTCTGTTTGATGCTTCATTTTTCTTTTCTTGTTCGTCTGCATAACTTTTAAGTTTAAAATAATCGGCTATTGCTTTCGCCATTTTGTGCCTCCTTTGTTAATATTTCAATTAATTTATTAAGTTTAATATTATTCCTAATTTCGCTATCACAAAATTTAACATGGTTATTCATATATAGTTATTTCGCTCCCAATTCTAAGCAGTTTAAAATCTTCTGAGAGTGGCAAAACTTCATTGCCACTAATTTCCATATAAGCATCGTTAGTAAGTGCACCACCCATGCTGATTGTTCTTGAAAAAACCTTGCCACTTTTTGAATAATAAATTGTGGCTGTTTTATTTGAATGAACTAATCCATTTAAAATTTGTGCTTTGCCTAATTTTTTTATAGCCTTGCTAAACACCATTGTTGCTTCCCCCAGAAATTGTAAGAGTTAATTTTGCTTCCACATTTTCGGTTAAAGACGATCCTAGCAAATTATATTTATTATAGGCAACGGTTATTTCGCTAGCACTTTCAGAATTAAGACCTTCTAGAACGCATAAATTCTCATTTAAATTAATGGCAATGATTGGCTTTAATGAACTAGAAGTGAAAATTATAAGAGTGTCTTTTAAAAATTCAAAATCTAAAATAGATGAACAATCAATAGTTGCAAAAATATTATCTTCAAATTCTTCTAGTGTGTTAAACCCAATATTTGAGAAAATTTTGAACACATTTCCACTATATTTTTTAATAACATAATTGAAATCATGAGAAACCCAAATAGCCGTTTCGCCATCATAAGGAATATTGTATCTTTCTTTTTCCGGGAAATAGTAAGAGTTTAAAAGTGAACCACCATAAGTTGTTTCTTTAATAGAATAAACCACTCTGTTTGTTCCAAAAACAGCCGTGCTATTTGTTAAAACATTATTAGCAAGGGCATGTAAATTCGCATCGGTTGCAAGCTCGCCATTTTCATTTACAAGTTGCACATACGATAAGTTAGATAGCCCCCCTATTGTGGCATTTGCGCTTATAAAAAGCACTAAACTATCACAGAAATTGTTTTTATATAGTGCCACAACTTTTTCTGGCGCAAAGGTGGAAGCAACTGCACTAGTTATTGAAAGTGTTAGATTTGAAACAGTGCCTAAATAGCACTTCCCAAAACCACTATTATCAATTCCACAAATTCTAAGTCTGTTTAATTTATCCACTGTGAAATCTAAACTAGAAAGCGCAAAGTTAACATTGCCATTTACACTATCCGTGCTGATTGCCATCTTTTTTAGCACATTATTTTCTATTTTATACACCTCGATATATGGGCTAACAGAAAGCTGTGCTAAAACATAATCTCCAGCCATATAAACAGCACTCACTTGATACGCAGAAAATGCAGTTGCATCTATTGGTAAAATTCTTAAATTATCATTTTTATAAAAATAAAAACTAGAATTATTTAAAAATGCAATAATAGAGCCATCTTTTGAAACAAACCTAGTTGTTTGATTATTAAAAGGCTCAGAAAACGGACTAGAAATATAATCACCAAAACTAGAAGCATAAGTGTTTTCTATGGCATTTAAAATTGTGCCATCACTTGTTTGCGACACTTCTGTTACCGACTGCACCAACCTATCAACCTTCACGCAATTATTATCTTCTTTTGTGCAGTTTTTGGTTTCATTGCTTACATTTTTCACTGTTAAAGCATTAAACCTAATCACAGGCGTATTATCTGCTAAAACCACACTTTCAAGCATTTCTCCAAGGCCATAATCACAGTTATATTTAATAACCACGCCATCAAAGTTGTTTAAAAAATAGGTAATTCTGTCTGCTGGAAAAACTACACTATCTTTCACATTATCTCTGTAAACAACTTCGTTTGGCATAAGATTAGTGCCCTTTTTAAATGTTAAAACCTTGCTGGTTAGCACATTTTCACCTAAAATTTGCATAATAAGAGGATTATTTCCTGCAACAAACTGTGCACCACCCGTGCTTGATGTTATTTCTAAATAAATAGTAAGCCTAACGAGCATATCACTTCCTGCTTCTTTTGTGATAGAAACAACATTGTTGTTTTCATCAGTTAAAACAACTCTGTTATAAATAGTTGGGTCCGACTCGCTAGATGCACAAATGCCCATTTCACAAAAAGTAAGCCCATTAGCTTCATCTTCATCAAATAACTTACTTTTCACCACCTTCATTTCATAAAGTGGATTTGCTTTTATTTCCTCTGTTTCATTAGCATAACTAGCCACAAAACTTCCAAGTTTAGTTGTGCTAGATGTTGTTGCTCCCGAGCCAGTTCCAAAAGCAAAATAGTTATTATAAGGTTCAAGCTCTTTAATTTTATCAAAAACTGTTTTTAGCATTGTGTTATAGGCAGTGTAGGTTTTGTTTTTATAATAAACTTCATATTTATTGTGTAATTTAATATTCATAATTTTTTTCCTTTTTATAAATCATAGTAAACCAGCCTGTGTCCGTAGCCATAGTTGCTCATTCCAACATGCATAATTACATAACTAAACACACCAACTAGTGCATTTCCAGCACTTGGAAAATGCAGAACATAACTATTAGCAGAAAGATTGGTTGTTCTACTTTTAAAGAAGTCAAACCCTCCAGTTGTGGCTCCTTCTTCTTGGTCTATAGGAATAATTCCAAAATAGTTATTCACCACAAAGGCTTTACCCCTTCTAGATGTTGTTGGCCAATTAATTTTTAAAAACATATAATTAGCCCCAGTGTTATCAACCCAATTATTCGTTCTGCGCGAAACATCCATAATTCCAAATTTAGTTGGCGAAACAAGCGAACCATCAATAGAATAGTTTGCAAAACTAATAAAACCTTCAATATTTAAAAATCTATCAATTAACTTATTAGTAGTGGTTTTATATCCATAGGTTTTTGTTGGATATTCATCTGAATAGCCTGTGTAAACTTTTGTTTTTTCGCTTGTTGCAGCAAAACCATAACCTATTGATTCTCTATAATTAAGCGATTTAAATTGCATAACAAATAACATTTGAACAAGTAATGAATTGTTTAAATTTGTCATTGCAAAATTTGTTCCACGGCTGTTTGCATAACTTTGTTGCTGTGCCATTTGAACATTATATGTTAAATATTTAGCCTTCCCCGAAACAGACCTTGCCACACCATTTACTATGCTTGTTGGATATGCACCAAACAAA
>JAFSXW010000014.1 GCA_017443885.1 Clostridia bacterium
AACCCATAATAAAAAAGTTTGCAAAGCATATAGAGAAGACCCATTTTGTAACACTGCTTTTGGTGCAACATTCTATTACGATATGATGAAAGGCACCACCCCACTTTATTCTAAAAAACGCCTTGCAACAATAAACAAACAAAAACCAATTTTACTAATAGCAGGCGCAGAAGATAAGTTTAGCAAAAACGCCAAACTTGTTCGAAAATTATATAAAGCATATAAGAACGCCGGCATTATAAACACAAAACTTAAAATTTACCCAGGCATGCGTCACGAAATTCATAATGAAATTAATAATGCCGAAGTTCTAACAGATATTAAAAACTTCCTTTTAGAAAACATTAAATAACTTATAAACATTTTATTAAAAATTGTTAAAAAACAGCAACAAAAAAGCACTCTGTTGAGTGCATTTTTTGTTTATTAAACTTTAAACTTTAACCAATTAAATATTCTAGCCCATCGCCGTTTGCAACCACTTTAACAAATTTGCCAATAATATCACTTTCTTTTACCCAAGTAGATGTGTCACTAGTTTGGTCCAATGAATATATTTTCTGACCCAAAGTGTTCGTGTATGGTGTTCCATCTTGATTTCTCTGATAGTTAGCAAGTCCATATGTTTGATAAAGTTTATGACCTTCCCCATCATCTGCAACTGAACAAATGCTATGGGTAATGGTTGACCCATTATAGGTGAATGTAATAATATCATCTTTCACTAAACTAGACTTGTCGGCAGTGGTGCTTACAGCAAACACATCATTTATTTTTAATGTTGGTTGCATACTAGCCGAAAGCATATTAAAAAGTTTATAACCGCTTTTAACTGAAAATTTTGCATATAAACTATTAATATTGTCTTGGTTAACAACATCGTCTGCATTCGTCTTAAACTCAGAATCTATATACCAACCTTCAAAATTTAACACATCACTATTTTCAAATTCAGTTGGCTTTAATGGCGAAATATATCGAGTGGAATTATCAACCTTAATTGTTACCCTTCCACTATCGCATGCAGAAAATGCAACCACTCCACAAACTATAATTGCCATACACAGCATAATGCTCAAAAATTTTTTCATAATTTTCCCTCCTTTGTTTTATTTTTTATATTATAACACAAAATATGGTTATGTGCAACCATATTTTTATTTTTTATTTATTTATCCTATTGTTACACATAACCATATGGAGATTGTTTATGATAAATAATGTAAATCACGCTTTGGCACTTAGGATAAATGAACTTTTAAAACAAAAAAAGATGACGAGATATCGCCTAGCCATGAATAGTGGAGTTAATCATTCAACCCTTAAAAATATCATTCATGAAACCATAAAAGATAACTTGCTTTCAACCACCATTTTAATAGCCCGTGGATTTGACATGAGTGTTAGTGAATTTTTAAACAGCCCACTTTTTAGTGAAGACAATTTAAATATTTAAATAATCTTATTTCCTTCACATTAAAAACCTTTAAATTGTAGTAAATAAGAAAGAAAAAAGAACTTGATACTAGATAAGCGTACTCATTGTACGTGCATCTAGTTCAAGTTCGAGTTTTCTGCACTTAGTTGCTGAAATTTAAAGGTTTTTGTTATCTTAAAATTATCGTCGTGCTGGTTGGGCAAATCTCATCGCCTTCTGCTAAAACAATTTCTTGCCCGTGCTGATAGCTCTTCACAAAGTTCCCAATTCTAATGTTGAATTCGGCTTCGTTTTCATAGGCAGAAAGCACGGTGTATTTGCCAGGTTTTATCTGGCTTTTTTTGCCAACTATCACCATTTTCCTTGGTTGCAAAATTATATCTTCCTTCACATAGCTAATTTTGTTTTCGCCATTTTCGTCTTTAATATCGTCATTTGGGGTGTATCTAACATCGCCCTTTATTTCCACTGGGTTTGCCTTAACTGGTTTTGGCTCTTTTTTTCTTTTTATTGCACCACGAATAGTTGCAACAATTGCAAGAACAACAACCAAAGCAAAAATCCCAAGTAATGCATATTGAACAATCTGTAAAACCATAAAAATTCCCTCTTATTATTATTCTACCACAGATATAAAATTTTCACAACTATTTTTATAAAAACAAAAAAAGCCTTAAAATAAGGCTTTTATTTTGGTGACCCCTAGCAGAGTTGAACTGCTCACTCCGCCGTGAAAGGGCGATGTCTTAACCGATTGACCAAGGGGCCAAAATATGGTAGCGGCTGACGGGCTTGAACCATCGACCTACTGGGTATGAACCAGTCGCTCTAGCCAGCTGAGCTAAGCCGCCAAACACATAATGCTTTATTATTTTAAACTAAAAAAGGCGTATTGTCAACACTTTTTTACATTTTTTACAATATCTTTTTTAACTTTTTAAGTAGCAGTATTTTTCACATTAAAACGCAAAAGAATCATAAAATGTAGTGTGCCAATAAAAAATATGGAATGCCTTAATTTTGGCACAAAAATTTTACAAGGAGGATAAAAACACAATGGCAATTATTAGCAATCAAGGAAGTATAGCATATTCTTTTAGTGGTTCCACCACTAGAGAAACAGCGCAAAGCAATGTTGCAAACATAAACCTAGCCGAAGAATTTAATTTAGTTATAGATAAATTTGCAGTTAACGAAAACTTTCTTCCAGGCGAAAACATAACATATCAATTGGCAATTTCAAACACGGGCACTGGAATTTTATATAATGTGACCCTTGCTGATGATTTAGGAACAAATGATTATTTAACATTTGCTCCTGGCAGTGCATATTTAATAACAGAAGAAGAAAGAATTAGCATTTCTCCCGACACAACTGACCCACTAACATTTATTTTACCTAGCCCTCTTACTAGTGGTGAAACGGCTTATTTAACATATATTGCAACAGTAAGTGAAAGCATAAGTCCTAGCGTTACTTCAATAACAAACACCATTTATGGCACTGCTAATGGCGGAAGTGCAACTGGAGTGGAAGTTTCTGCTAATGCAAGTGCAACTATCACTGCTAAGGAGTTTGCAAATGTTATGGTTACAAAATCTGCAAGCGAAAATGATGTTAATGTTGGTGAATCTTTTTCATACACATTCACTCTAACTAATAGTGGGAACACCGATGCAAATGATGTTAGCCTAACCGATGCCCTTCCAGAAAACTTTGTTATCACTTCTATCACAAGCACAACTGATGATGTTGTAACCAACTGGACAACTTCTGATTATAGCCTAGACACTTCAACCAACACCCTTTCTCTTCCAAGCGAAACCACCGCACAAGAATTAATTGTTCCAGCATCTACAGATGGAACAGTTGGAGAAACAACAATAACAATCACTGGTTATATTAGTGCTCAGTAATAAAAAATAAAACACAAAAACCACGACATTTTTGCCGTGGTTTTTATATGTTTTTTGTGTTTTTTATGCACTTTTGATGTAAAAAATAACAAATTTTGCGTTTTTTTATTTACGCCTTATATAAATTAGATGATGCAAATTTTGCTTCACTTGTTATTCTTACCCCTAATTCTTTTAGTGTTTGCTCTTCATTTTTATCTAAAATACAAGTTGAATGTGCTTCACAATTTTTAAGTCTAGGCAATTTTTCTAGTGCAAGTTTTGCAATTGGATTAACAGACGAACTCACTGCAAGAGCAAGCAACGCATCTTTTAAATTTAGTTGCCCAAAAGCAGAATTAAAAGCTCTTTCTTTTAAATTCTTAACAGGAAGCAATATATTCTGAGGAATAAGCTCTAATTTATCATCAATTTCTGCCAGCGATTTTAATGCATTCAAAACCACTGATGCTCCACTAGTTAGCAGTGCTTTTTGCTTTCCGTAAACTATTGTGCCATTATCTAGTTCAAGGCAAATTAATTGTGTTTTTGTTTCAGCATATTTTTCTCTTGCAGATTTCACAACTGCCCTATCTAAAACACTAATACCCATGTGGCTCATTAGCATCTCTATTCTTGTGGAAACATCTTCACTAGCTGTTCCGTTTTTATAATCAACTTTTGCCTTTTGATATCTTCTTATAATTTCGTTTTTGGCAGCCTCACTAACCACTTTATCATCAGTGATGGCGAAACCAGCCATATTCACACCCATATCTGTTGGCGACATATAAAATTTCGAATTGCCAGTGATTTTAGTTAAAATATTTTGAAGCACCGGAAAGCACTCTAAATCTCTATTATAATTAACGGCAATTTTACCATAGGCTTCTAGGTGGAAACTATCTATCATATTAATATCTTTTAAATCTGCAGTTGCCGCTTCATAGGCAATATTTACTGGGTGCTTCAAATCTAAATTCCAAATTGGAAAAGTTTCAAATTTAGCATAGCCCGCTTTAATGCCACGCTTATTTTCATGATAAAGTTGACTAAGGCAAGTGGCAAGTTTTCCACTTCCTGGTCCTGGCGCCGTAACAATAACCACAGGTTTAGTAGTTTCAATGTATGGATTTGCCCCATACCCTTCGTCACTAACTATGGTTGCAATATCATTAGGATACCCTTTAGTTGGAGTGTGAATATAAACCTTTTCTCCCATTCTTTCTAGTTTTTCTGCAAAAGCTTTAGCTCTTGGTTGACCTTTATAAAGAGTTATCACAATAGAAGAAACATTTAAACCAACATTTCTTAAACTATCTATTTGCCTTAAAAGGTCATCATCATAGGTTATGCTAAAATCGGCACGCACTTTATGATTTTCAATATCATTACTGCTTATAACAAAAACAATTTCACATTTATCTTTAAGCGACTGCAACACTTTAATTTTTGCATCTGGCAAAAATCCAGGAAGAACCCTTGAAGCATGCATATCGTCAAAAATTTTTCCACCAACTTCCATGTAAAGTTTTCCTGAAAACTTTTTACTACGCCCTAGTATTGCTTTTGTTTGAAGCGCTATATACTTATCATTATCAAAACCTATTTTCATAAACCCTGCACCCCTTAAAATAAATCTAATTTAAGTTTAAAAACTAGCAAATAGTTTGTCAAATAATTCCACATTTAAAAAATAAATTTTGTGTAAATTAAACAAACAAAGGAAATACTTATTTTATGAAAAAAATTTTTTGTATACTTTTTTGTTTTTTAATGTTAAGTTGTTTAGTTATTTTTTCTGCGTGCGAAACAAAAACTGATAACTTTGCTGTTGAAGCAACTTTAAAATCCAGCACTCTTGCAGGCAATCAAATAATAATTAGCACTTCAAAAACTGCAAAAATGATAAGTTTTAATGAAAAAACACCTGAAATTTTTGATTTTTTGGGAAGTTCTCCGTATAAAGTTTATTCCGTAACATTATTTGGATTATTAAACACAGAAGATATTATAAATAGTTTAACGCCCATTAAAGCAGATAAAACACACTGGCAAACAAATGAAAGTGAGGAATTAATAGATAAATATGTAGACTATTTCACACTAAAAATAAAACTAGAGTCCAATGAAAACAGCATAAAATTTTCACCAAAATCTTCAAGCGAAAGATTAGATACTCTTAGAATTATTGATGGCTATTATTATTTAAATTTGCCATATATAGAACTTAATAAAGAAAAAACCACCTTTTCAACAGTTCAATACGCGCCAGATAATTACATTTATATAGAAACACTTGATCCAATGCAAAAAACAATTACAAGGCTAATTGTTAAAATAACTTACGATATCACTTTTATTTAGATATTCTAAAAATTATACACAAAAAAACAGAGCATCTGCCCTGTTTTTTAATAATTATAAACAATATATAATGCTAAATTTACTGATTTCTCTATAAAGTTTTTCTATCTTCTAGTGCTCTTGATAGTGTAACTTCATCGGCAAATTCAAGTTCGCTCCCCATACTTACTCCCTGCGCTAGTCTTGTTACTTTAACACCAAGTGGCTTTAAAAGTTTTGCAATATAAAGCGCAGTAGCATCTCCCTCAACATCGGGATTTGTTGCCATTATCACTTCTTCGGTGTTATATTTGCTAACACGATCAAGAAGTTCTTTAATTTTAATATCGTTTGGGCCAATATTCAGTATTGGATTAATTGTGCCATGCAAAACATGATACACTCCATTAAATGCCCTACTTTTTTCAACTGCCAAAACATCTTTAGGCTCTTTCACAACGCAGATTACATTTTGCTTTCTATGCGAACAAATCGCACATGGCGAAACT
This sequence comes from Clostridia bacterium, assembly GCA_017443885.1. Lineage (GTDB taxonomy): Bacteria > Bacillota > Clostridia > Christensenellales > UBA1242 > UMGS2070. The sequence goes on from JAFSXW010000014.1 coordinate 6,190, forward strand.
TCTGTGAAATTCCCACATTCCTCGCAAAGTTTTACTTTATGCTTAACTTCCATTATGCTATCTGCAAAAGTTTTTGCGCCATCTTCTGAAAGCCCTATTACATAATACGCATATCTTAAAGCCGTTTTTTTGCCAACTCCAGGAAGTTTAGAAAACTCATTTGCAAGTTTGCTTACGCTTTCAATTTCTGTTGTTGCCACTTTTACATTAGCCCCCCAAGATTGCCAAATGCACCAAGCTTTTCTTCTTTTAATTTATCAGCTTTTAAGAATACATCATTAATTGCAGCAAGAACCAAATCTTCTAGCATTGAAACATCATCAGGATCAACAACAGCAGGATTAATTTTTATCTCCGTTATCTGTTTTGCACCTGTTGCCTTCACTTGCACCATATTCCCACCAGCAGAGCCTTCTAAAATTGTGTTATCAATTTCTTCTTGTGCTTCCATTGCCTTTTGTTGCATCTGCTGAGCCTGCTTCATTAAATTTTGCATTTGCATATTGCCACCACCTGCAGAACCAAAATGCCCAAATTTTGCCATAATTAAAATCTCCTTTTAAACATTAATATATTAACAAAAATTTACCAAATAGTCAAAAACTAATTGTCTATTTTTAATTTATCACCTAATAATTTGGATAAATCACTTAATTCTTTCCCACGAGCCTTACTTTTTTCTTTTGATACAAAATTATAATTCAAATTATATTTTTTGAAAAATTCATCAATCAGATTTTTATTCCTGCTTGCTGAAATCATTTCAACCATAATTTCATCATCAAATATAAACTCGATATTATTTTCTTCTTTCACAACTTTTTTCACTTGTGAAAGTGCCGCAACTA
>JAFSXW010000015.1 GCA_017443885.1 Clostridia bacterium
GAAGATAATATTCAACTTTATGTGGACTATATTAGTGATGTGTTTAGTTATGGAACTTGGGCAGAAAAAATTTATAACGACCTTCAAGTTATTTATAAAGATATTAATGTGAACACCTTAATTAACACAGAACAATGGCTTAGCGCTTTTTCAAACTATTATGCTGGAAAAAGTTATCTAACAACCGATAGTGAAGATTTGCCAACCGCAACCTTTAACACATCTCTTATTCATCCGCTGGGGCTAATCTTTTCAGAGCTATTTTTAAGCAATTCTAGTGAAGCAAAATATTTTGAAAGTTTATCTGGATATATTTATTCAAGCAATTATGATGAAGATGCTTTAAATGCTTTATTCCTTGCAATGTTTGGCGAAGAAAACTATCAACAACTTGTTTATCAATATCAGGCTTTTTCTGAATTCTTTGATGCCATTATGAGCCCAATTCTTGCAGAACTTGGTTATTTTGAAGGATATAATTTAACAAGTGAAGAACAAGAATCTATTGCTCTTTACACATATAAAGCATATCTTGCATCATTTATGCTTTCAACAGAATTTGGGCACTATTTAAATCATATTGCCGAAGTTATTATTGGGGCAGGAAATGCCATCGATGAAATTTTTGAAGCTAACTATGATTCTAGCGGGCGTATTAATTCAATGAATTATGTTAGTTTTGATGAAATTGAAGATGAAGATATTAAAGAGTATTTAGAATATATTTTAAAATATTATGAAAACCTTGAAGATAATAATAAAAACAAGGCTTTTTATGAAGAGCAAATTAGAAATGATAATTTACAAAATTTAAAAACATTAATTGACCTATATAAAGCCCAAAATTTTGATAGCGAAGTGGGCAATAAATATAATAATTCTGAACATTATAATAATTCTAATATGACCGAATATGATGAATACTTGGTTTATGATGCCAGTGTTGGAGAAGGCAGAGAGGCCTTAAAAGCCGATTTAGACTATGTTTATAACAATATTCAAAATAAAACAGCATTAACAGTAAATGGTTTGCAAGTAATGCTTCAAAGTATTGCAAGACTAAATCATTATGTTCATTGCGTGTTCTGCTTGAATAATGGAAGCACGCCTGGCAATGAAACAGAATATCAAATTTTAAGTAATGCAGTAAGCTTAGTACCTGGATTATTTTACAGTGATGGCACACAGTTCCATTATCATCCTTCATTAACTGAAAATGAAACATCTTATTCTGATGAAAAAACATATGAATATATAGAAGCCCTAAAACAATATATGAGCAGTGAAGGGTTAATTAGAGCGTTTGCTTATTCTATTGATAGTGCACAAAATATTCAAAAGGCAATAAATAGCAATTTAGAGTATTTAATAAGTCAAAAAAATAATTATCTTAGCAACACTAGTTTTGACGCAAACGATAGCATCTATAACAATTATTGTAATTCTGGGCATTTTACATCAGTTCATGGAAATAGTGATGTGTTTACCATTGAGAATTCTGATGGCAAAACAAACAAAGAACTTTTAATAGAAGATTTAAATGCTATTATTCAAATTATTTCGGCAGAAAACACAACAACTGAAAGTTTGAAACAATTTAATGATTGCATGGAAAGAATTAATCACTTTTTAACATGCACTGCTTGCCTTAATAGTGCAAAGGGAAACCTTGTGATAGAAAGGCAAGGCACATGGTATTATTTTGCAAATGAAGAAACGCGCCAGCAATATTTAACAGAATATAATCTTCTTAATGAATTTTATAAAACTGCAAAAAAAGAGCGTGAGTTGCTAGATAGACGAAACACAACTGCGAAAGAGCAAAATATAAGGCTTGTAAATTTTTCAAGCATTATTAATTTAATAGGGCAATCAGATAGTTTAAAAGAAAAATTAGATTTATTGTCTTCTCGTGCTTCTGTTGACATAGACCCTAGCATTATAAAAGACATTATTGGAAACGCATTAACGAGTGATGAATTAAAATTGCTTGATTTAAACAATGATTTGCTGTTAGGCAATAGAATAAACCAATTTTTAATTAGAGAATATAAATGTGAAAATGCTAATGGAAAATCTTTCTATGAGGCAGATAATATTAGTGAAATAGAAGTTGCGCTAAAAAAATTATGGGAAAGATTACTTCTTGTTGCAAGTGATAGTGTGGAAGATGTGTTTAATAAAACCTACGCTTATAACAATGATGGTTCGGTGAATACTAATTATTCAAAAGATTATGCTGATGCAGTGAAACTTATTAAAGAATATTTTTTACTACAACAACAACTTGATGCTCTTAATTTATATAATGTGCAATTTGCAATTAGCAGTTATTCTAGTGAAGTTTTAAACAACACTATGGATATTGTGGTTAACAACAGGCATTACACTGCTAAAATTAATATGGTTAGTGGAAAATTTGTTGAACTAATGCTTGGATACAACAGATGCAAAGAACTTGGCTTTAGCCCTTTATATGTAAGTGAAGATTATGAAGGAATAGTGGAAACTAGCACTTCTGCACTCGGAAAATCTTACACAAGCAACACTTTTGGTTTGCTTAAAGAGTTTTTAAATAAATTTGGTCAGGTTTGCGTAGACACATCTAATAAATCTGTTTTTAATATGCTAGAATATGATAGAATTGATGAACTAACTTTTGATATTTATGCTTCTAGCACACTTGGGGGAACAGAAATTTTACTAACTAAATATCTATCTGAATTTTTAGTGAAGCAAATTTCAAACACTGTGTTGTTTGATTTAATAAAATTAACAAATGATGGTGATC
>JAFSXW010000016.1 GCA_017443885.1 Clostridia bacterium
GAATTGTGTTATCTATTTGTTTTGGTGTTTTATTTAATTTTTCTGCCGTCTCTGATTGCTTTTCACCAGCAAGATAATGTTTTAAAACCTCTAATTCAAATTTACTTAAATTCTTATAAAGAATATCCATTTTTTCTTCTTTATTTTCTTTGCTAATTAAAATTTCTTCTGGTGATAAAGTGTAATCTTCTAGTAGTTTTGAAACCTCCAAATCATACGATTCATCTTCACTATTTTTCTGAGAAAATGATATATAAGTATTAAGTGGCATATTCTTTTTTGCATTTGCTTTTTTTATGGCATCTAATATTTGTCGTTTTATGCAAACTAATGCAAAATGCTTAAAGCTTTCACTTTTATAGTCGCCCTTATTATAATCAAAATTTTGAATTGCCTGCAGAAGCCCAATCATCCCTTCCTGAAAAAGGTCATCATCACTTCCGCCAACTAAATAATATTTACGAGAAATGGCTCTAATAGATGTTAAATAATATTCAATTATATCTTCTATTTCTTGTTCGTTCATATTTATCCTTTTTCATTTTGTCTAAAAATTTCATATAGAATAATTGAAGCACTAACACTAGCATTAAGAGAATTAATTTTACCCTGCATTGGAATAGAAATTATAGAATCACTTTTTTCTCTTGCAATCCTAGACACACCACTGCCTTCACCGCCAACAATTATAGCGCAATCTCCTTTTAAATTTGTTTTATACATCTCATTTCCATCCATATCACATGCATAAACCCAAATTCCTAATTCTTTTAATTTCTCTATCGTTGAAGCAATGTTAGTAACCTTACAAACTGGCACATATGCAAGAGCCCCTGCACTAACCCTTGTTACTGTTTCGTTAACTAATGCAGAACGATTTTTTGGCACAACAACACAAGTTGCCCCACAGCATTCGCCTGTTCTAATAATACTCCCTAAATTATGTGGATCAACCACACCATCTAATAAAACAACAGTTATCCTTTTCCCTTCGTTGCGTGCTTTATTAATCTCATCAAACAAATCGTGATAAACATAATCTGTTGCAACAGCAACAACCCCTTGATGATGCCCAGTTTCACTCAATTTATCTAAAACAAGTTTTGAAACAAATTCTAGTTTTATTCCTGCATCTTGTGCCATTTTAATTATTTGTCTATGTTTTTCATCAGTTGTTTTATCTAATATTATAATTTTTTCAACAGTTTTGTTTTTGCTAGACATCAATTCAAAAACTGCATTTTTACCTTCAAAATTCATAAAAACTCCTTAATTTTTGCTGTTTTTAATAAAATCTTGTATCGTTTCGTCTAAAATTTTATTTATTCTTGCTTCATTTTTATTTAAATATAAAAAACCAAGCAATGCTTCAAAAGCAGTGGCATGCCTATAATCAATCACGCTATAATTTTTTGCCGTGCTATGAGTATGCGTATTTCTTGCATGTTTTGCAACGCTCTCTTCTTCTTCTGTTAGTGTTGATTCAATAATCCTAAACGCACGCGCTTGACTAGATGCATTAACTAGTTTATTCACGATTATAGTTATATCGTGAGCGTTTAAATCCGAAGTTTTTGCAAGCCTTGTTCTTAAATACAATGCATGCACACTATCTCCAATAAGGGCAAGCACTAGCGATTGTTTTTGGGCACTACTATTTACATCAAATTTAATTTTACCACAATCCCTAATTTTTTCAATATTTTCTAAATAATTTTTCATAATAATAGTATAGCATAAACGAAAAACCTAATCAAGAATTTAATTGACTTAATAGAGTTATTGATTTATAATACTAATAAGGAGATTTTTTGTGGGGCTTTTTTCTAAAAGGTTTAGCATTTTAAAGTTGCTTTTATTTATTGTGGTATGCATGGTTGTTATGCTTTTTATTTTTCGTGGAAGCCTTATAGGAGCTGCTAAATAATGAAAAGGAACAAAACAGCAAGGTTTTTTATAACTCTTTTAATAATTCTTGCAATTCTCGCTTCACTAGGTGTGGGCGGTTTTTTCCTTCTTGATAAAGTGGTTGTGCCAAAATATTTTGGAAGTTTTGGCATTAACAATATGCAAGATTTAACTCAAATGATGGGCACTCTTTACACCAGCAAAAATGAAAGCAAATTTATTACAAACCCCTACACAGCGGCGGACTTATCTTCAGCCGAAAATAAATTAAAACTTGTTGGGTTCCCAACTCTTGAAACTGGCAGGCTAGATTATAAAGCCATTGCAGAAGGTTCTTATATTGTTGAAAGTGATGCCGAAGTGAAACTAACAGATAAAGAACTTGCCAGCGTTTTAAACGGAATGCTTGCATCTGGTATTTTAAGCGAAAAACTTCCAAACTTAAAATATATTAACACACTTAATATGGAACTTCTAGAAATAATAATCACTCCATTTAAAATAGTTAACAACATTGATCCAAATTCTGCAAAAATTGAACTTGCAATTAAGATAGACACAACTAGTTTAAAAAATCAAATTGCAGATGAAATGCAAACCCCACTCTTTTTGCTTAATATGATTATCCCAAAAACACTTTATATTAATTTAAACTTTGACTTAACTGCCAACGGCGAAAATTGGGAATACACTAATAGCTCTATCAGAATTAACGGCAAAACTAGCCAACAAAGTGAAATTCTTATGAACCTTCTTATTAAATTTATTTTCCCAGAAGAAGACGAAATGACGATGGATAAGTTAAACACCGAACTCGGTGGCGTTCTTATTGAAGGCGTTGATCTTTTAGGGAGCATAAGATTTAGTAACGAAATTTACTCAACAAAGCAAAATGGCGTTGTTATAACTTTAAAATAAAGGTGACTCATGGCAGAACTTAAAAATATAATTGCCCAAAATCTTATTGGGCTAAGAAAAGAAAATAATCTAACTCAAAATGAACTTGCAGAAAAATTAAACTATTCTGATAACACCATCTCTAGATGGGAGCATGCAGAAATTACACCCAGCATCGAAACGCTTGAACAAATTGCAAAGTTTTACCATGTTAGCGTGGAATCAATTTTAAAAGAAAAAGCCACTGAAGAATCAAAAAAGGCAAAAAAAATTGAGATTATAAAACACATCTCAACTATTTTAATGATTATAAGTCAAGTTTGGTTTATTGCAGCAGTTTGTTTCTTCTATATAAGCACATTCGCCAGTTTTGATGCATGGATATTATTTGTTTGGGCAGTTCCTATTTCAATGCTTATTGCCCTGCTATTTTCAATTCCACGAAAAAATAGAATTGTTATATTTATATTTGCAAGTTTATTAGTGTGGACAATTTTGGCCGCAGTTTATCTTCAACTTCTGCAATACAACTTATATTTGTTATTTATTATTGGCGCACCAACTCAATTATTTTTGTGCGTGTGGGCATTTATGAGACCTAAAAAGAAAAAATAAAACGCTAGAATTGCGTTTTATTTTTTTGCCTAGTTAAAAACTCTTTAAGCATTTTTAATTTAGGATAATTATATTTTAAAACAATAATTGGCAACACATTTAAAAAAGCATTAACAAGTGCTATTGGCAATAATACAGTTAGGATAAACCTTGCTGGAAGCACAAATAGTAAAGTGAAACCAACTGGCAAAATTACATAATGAGTTATAATGCCTTTATTTATTTCTGATAAAAAAGTATTAACATAATCTAGCTCCTTCGGGTTTTCAATTTTGCGTTTTGAAAAGCCTCCATAACTCCCAAGTTCCAAAATTTTATCTTTCCATTTCTTTACTTTTAAACTCTCTGCAAAATGTTTATACCAATTCGGAACGTTAAATATTTTTTTATCTGAACTATACCACTTATTTGGAGTTTTTTTAATTATAATAGCCACAATTAAATCCACTAAAAACTCATAAACAATTCCACCAACACATATAACAATTACAACCCACCAACTACAGTTTAATAACGATAATCCAAATAAAATATTAAAAACTGAAATTATAATAGCAGAAATAAAAATTATCAATAAATATAAAAGCATTTATTTCTCCTTTGTGTTATAAACTAATTTTTCTCCATAAACTTTTTCGTAAACATCTTGCCATGCTTTAAAGTTTTTATTTTTCATTATTTCAATATTTTCAGCCTTAGTTAGTTTATTGTCAGGATATATTGCAGGCAAAAAATGCAAACTTAATTTTTGCACTAAACATCCATCACCATCTAATATATCACTATCTTCCATGGTTATAAACACAGGAATCACAGGAACATTGCTTCTAACGGCAAAATTGAAAGCCCCATTTTTAAGAGGTCTTGGCTTTTTATAATTCCACCACATTGCCTGCTCTGGATATATTAATATTTTGTGATTTTTAGAAAGCAAGTGGCTAACTGCTTTAAAACAATTTTTCATCGTTTGAGAGTTTGACGATAGAGGCAAAGTGTTGGCATATTTAAAAAACAAACCATAAGGCTTCGGAGGGTTTGTGTAGTTTCCTTCTCTTATTATTTTATACAATTTCTTGCCATGCATATATGGTTTTATCACTTGCCAAACTGCAAAATTATCAAATGGATGAAAATGATTGCATGTTATCATTGCCCCACCCTTAACGCTTGCAAAATTTTCAATTCCATAAACTTTATCTATTATTAATTGTTTTTGCTTTATTAAATTGTCAATTAATTTTTGACCTTTAAGATTTACAAAAAATGTTTTTATCCTTTTTAATATAGATTTACTTAAATAATCAATATCGTTTGGTTTTAATTCTATTGTTTCAGGGTCATCTTCTAAATCTTCATCAAAACGCCCCTCTAGCTCATATTGTTCCCGTCTTTTTAAAACTTTTTGCCTATATTCGCTTACCATTAGCAAAATGCCCCTACTAAATTACAGCTACAAAATGTTTTGCCCTGCATAACAATTTCAAGCGCTCTGTTTAAAATATCTATTCCAGCTTGCTCCTTTTTTTGTTTTGCTTCGGCCGTCATATTCTTTTTCATATTAACAATAGTTCTATAAAAGCTAGATTGCTTTGCATATTCCCAAAAATAGTTTTCATTAACAACACCATCAAATTGCCATGGCTTTTTAGCAAGCGCATAATGAACAATGTTTAATTCGCCTTCTGGTTTTTCGTATGCTGAAGTAAAATTCCAACCATTTTCTAGATATTTTATTTTTCCATTACATAAATAATTTAAATAGCATTGATCAGGGTCAATAGTATCAAAATTATATGTTGAAAGTAATTCAGTGAAACGATCTTGAACTTTATTCTTTCTAAATAAATCTAGATTAATAGACAAAATTCCTGCATTTATATATTTATCTGGATTAACGCCAACTGCATATTGTGCGTATTTTCTAAATTCTTCAGTTTTGGCTATAAAACCTTCAACTACTCCACCAACCATATTATCTTCAAGGTCTATTTCCCATAACTTTGAAATATCCCCTAAAACTACTATATCGCAGTCTAAATATAATATTTTTGAATACTCAGGAAAAAGACTTTCAATAAAAAGCCTATAATATGTTGCCAAACTAAAATGATAAATATTTTTAAACTGCTTACTTATATCTGCAATACTTTCACTAATATTGTTAAAAGTAATTTTTACATTAGGTCTTTGACGCAAGCGAATTTTAAACATGTTGCCAAATTGCAAACCAGTATTTAAAATATGAATATCGTAATTATATTCTCTTGATGCGTTCTTTATTAGCGATGCAAGTGTAACATCTAAAAATGGTATGTAGTTATCATCTGTTGCAAAGAAAATTGGTATTGTTTTGTTTTTGTTGTTCATAAAATCTTGTTCCCTTCTTATATTTTTTATCCACTATTAGTTTATATTGATAACTAATAAAAAAACAAGGGAACGGAATTATTTTTATCCCATTTTTAAATTTTGTGTGGGAATTAAAAATTTTTACCCCACATAAAATGGGAATTGAGTTTTAAACACTAGAAAAAATAAGGGAATGCGCACACCCCACATCCCCTTTATTTTAATTATTTTTTAAACTTATTTATAGCCCTTTTTTGTAAAATTTCAATAGCCTCGTTTATACCACCTATTTTATTTCAATTAATTCATATTCTTTTGTGCCAAAACCTAGCGCATCGGCAACATCAATAGTATGCTCTCCGTTCCTAGATAAAACCCTTTCTAAAAAGTGTTCTTTCCCAGGGTCGGTGCTCTTTTTCACTAAATCAACACACGCTCTATCAATAGCAACAGGATCGGTGCTTGCAAGAACGCCAATATCTTTTAAACATGGATCTTCTGCCACAGCGCAACAATCACAATCAACGCTCATATTTGCCATCACATTTACAAACAACATATTGCCTTTAAAATAATCCACCACACTGCTAGCAGCCTCTGCCATAGACTCTAAAAATGCATTCTGAGGTGGCAAATTATTCCATAGCGTATATTGATTCTTATTAGTTCCGGCAGAATGAATATAACTTTTACCTTCACTAGAAGCGCAACCAATTGATAATTGTTTTAGCGCCCCACCATATCCCCCCATTGGGTGACCTTTAAAGTGAGAAAGCACAATCATACCATCATAATTTGCCATATTTTTGCCAACATAATTTTCTTTTAAATGTTTTCCATTTTTAACCGGCAACACTAAATCTGGGCCAGTTGCGTCCATTAAATCAAATTTGAAATATTTATCCCACTCGTGTTTTCTTATTAGCTTTAAATGTTTTTCAGTTGTGTTTCTTTCGCCAGCATAAGCAGTGTTACACTCAACAACCGTTCCATTAATTTTATTTATAGCTTTTTCCCAAAAAACTGGCGTTAAATAATTTTGATTGCCATCTTCTCCACTATGCAGTTTTATAGCAATATTGCCATGAAGTTTTTTGCCAGTGGCTTCAATAACTTTAATAACAGCATCACTGCTCACTTCTTTTATAAAATGAACTTTAGACTTTTTCATTTTTTTACGCCTTTTTATATTACACTTTTATATTTTTGCAGTTTTTCTGATAAAATTACATTGTTTCACACAATTAATACTGAAAATAACGCATTTTTGAAAATTTTTAACAATAATTTAAATTAAAAACACTAATGATGATGCAATTAAAATTTGTGCACCATAGTAAAATGCCAAATTGAAATAATATAATTTTTGATTAATTTTATCATTATGCCCACCAAAATAAATATTCATAAGCACAATGTCGCTAAGCCAGAAAAGTATAAACCCAACAAATAGCATAACGCTTCCATAAATATTAGCTTTAGTAATAAAGCCCATAATGCTCACACTAACCACTAACGAAATAAAAGTTGCATAAATGGGCATGCCAGCATTTAAGTTGCCATAATCTAATTTGCCAACCATTTTGTTTCCATAGCAAAAGATTAAACCAAGAGCAACTGCTATCAAAACAATCCACCACACAAATCCAAATTTATAAATCATTGCAGAGATATAAAAAATATGTGCTATTGCAAATGCTAAACCACCAATAAGAGTGAGAATTGTGGCTTTATTTTTCATTTCTGGCATATCGGGTAGTCCTAAAACAATATCGCCTATTAAACTAGCAACTAGCCCCAAAACAACAAGCATTCCAAAAACACTTAGCCCCTTATAAAAACAAGTAATAAGCGCTAAACTTACAAAGCAAAAACTAGCAATACTTTTAAGCGAAAGTGAAAGCAAATTTCTTTGCCCATGGCTTAGGCAAATAAATAAGCAGGCCGAAACAATAGCAAGCCCAAGCACTATATAAAATAATATATTCATACTATAACCCCCTAAATAATTTTATCATTTAAGAAAAAATCAAGTCAAATAATTACAAAAAATTTCTTTGTTTATTTTTTATTTTTATTGCAAAAAAAAGTTTTAAATTATATAATGATTTAGGTTCTATTCCAAACAATCTATTAAACAATATTATAAAAAAGCATGCGCTTATGGTGTAATGGATAGCACAATGGTCTTCGGAAC
>JAFSXW010000017.1 GCA_017443885.1 Clostridia bacterium
CTACACTTTAACTCCCATTCAGGAAGACGGGCAAACAGTTTATAGTTTAAATATAGACAATTTTTATGAATGCGATGCCCCTGAAGAACTTCTGGAATCACTAAAATTTTCTAATAAAGTTTATAAATACCCATTTATTGGAAAAACATTACCATCTGAAAACATATCAAATATTGCTGATGCTGTTGAAAATTTTTACAAGATAGCAAATGATGAATATAAAAGCGAGCGAGAAAACCATACTGTCGGCACAGAAGTGGATAGTGAGTATGTTCCTATTTATAGAATTTATGGCACAAACACCTATGGTGAAAGTGGGCCTTCTTTTAGTTATGAAATTATATTGAAAGCTCAGATTTATGGAATTAAATGTGAAAAAGAAAATGACGAATGGCGTTATGTAAGATTTAGGTTTGATATTGCATTTAATAGCAAAACTTCTAATAGCAAAACTTCTGATTATTACTTTGCAACGGGATATCTAACATCTTTTTTTGCTTCATGGACAGAAGCTTTTATGCCCACTGTGGAAACGAGGGCTTATGTTATTTATAATTCCAAGCAAAATGCGACTGAATTAACCTATAAATTATATATGTCAGACAGTAGCTTTATGGGTTTTTTTACCACCGATATAGACACAAGTCAGACAGGTGGGAAATATTGTTCATTAGACTCCCCTGATCCACATTATTTAATTAATAATGATCCAAAACTTGGATATAAAAACTTCGCACAATATTGCTTACCTGTGTTTGGTGATTATAATGATTTGGCTTCGGAATTTAATGTTGTTACGCTAGTGCCTATTAATTATGGCGAATATGAGATTAAGTGTGGCACATTTGATGGTGAAAAATCAGAAGATAAGAATGAAAATACGTATTATGCTTATTATGCTGATTTAAGCACGTGGTGGTACAACCAAAGGACTTATCGTGGTTTTTATATTTTTAATTTCAGCGAGGGGGCTTCTGGGCACAGAAAAAAATTTGCCGTTTGATGTGGTAAGTGAAAGTGAAAATGATATTCCCGAGAGTTATCCAGTTTTGTATGCAAAAAATGGTTTATATTTGTTTGATAAACAGCAAATAAACAGTGCAAACATCATCACAAAAAAGTATTTGAATAATAATAAAAATAATCCTTTTTATAATGGCGGGAGTTTTTCAATTATAGTTTGTGATGCTTTTAGCCATATAACTTTTGTGGATGATTGCGGAACAGAAGATGCTAGTGATGATTATGATATGGTTGAATTTGCTATAACCACAGGAAACACGGGTTTTAATAGCAATACAGGACGAAGTGGTGCCGTTTTTTATAGAGGAAGCACGGATGCTTCGGGAAATAGAGAGCGACTTACAATAGATGACTTAAAGGATATTTTTCCAAGCACGAGTGGTATAAATCCTATATACTACTACACAGTGTTTTCAAATGGAGAATTGGGGCAAAACAATGGCTATGCTTTTTATGGTATTCAGAATGGAGTGAAGGCGTCAGAAGGGTTGCCTTTTATTGTTAGGAAACCAGGCTATGAAGCAACTGATTTTAAACTGAGCAGACCTAGCGATGGTTTAATTATTGGACCAGTTATAAACCCGAACTTTGTTTATACTTCACATGTTGAAATATATAGAAATGATAACGGCGAAGTTTCAACTATGTTTTCAAAAAGTGGAAAAAAATTAGCATGGCTCAATTCTATTTATTCAAAAAATGAACAAGGAAACATGCTTGTAAATATTAGCAATGTTAAGGCGACTCCAAATGGTGACAATAAAGAATTAGATATTGCTGATGAACTTAATTACAATATTCCTTTAATGCCAATAGCGCAAATTTTTATGGGAACTTTTGGCACAGGATATGGCGAAAACCTGATTAATGCAGTTGACGAAAATAGTTATTTGTATAGTTATTTGTTTTCTTTTAATAGTTCCACTCTAACTCCACTTAAAGCAACTTGGGAACCAATTAAATATTCTGTTATTATTTATGCCGAACAAGAAAAAGTTTTGGGCGAAAATTTAGTTGGCGAAAACAGTGATTGGTATTTTTATGACACTTCAAAATTGGCAAATGATATAGACTACACAAGCGATTCTAGCATTTTTGAACCGGTGCTTTCTGGGACTACTCCTGCAATGATAACGGGAACTGGAAATATTAGAAACACTAGTCAAAAAGTTGTGTATATGCGCAATAAAACAGACGAAGATGGGCATTACACTTTTACAGTTGATAATAAACTCAACAACTGGCAAATTCCAGTGAAACTAGGGTATAAATTTGTTGGATGGCGCCCAATGAAAGTTGACACTAGTGGGGCGCTTGTGGAAGTAGACACATCAGGCGAGCATAATGCCTATGATTTAGTTTTTATAGAAAAAGCCGAAGATGGCTCAAACACTTATGGCTTTAATGCTACCATTGGAGGAGTTTCAACAACGCTTACTTCGTTTGCACAATATCCACTAGCAATAGACTTTTCAAACCCAAATAACGAGTTGTATTTTAAAGCGGTTTTTGAAGAAATTGAATATAAGTTAGAATTTATCTATGGTGACAATGGCTCACTTTTCCCAATTGATTCTGTTGTGGCAAGTAGTAATTATGATTGGCAAAATACAGATCTTTTCACAAATATTTTAACTGGAACTAATAAAAAGACATTTGTCTTAACCACAAAACTTTCAAATTTAATATCAAACAGCAACACACAAAATGGAATTATCACGCTTCCAAAAATGATTGACAGTAACTGGATAATTCACAACATTTTGGTAACGGTTTATAACGAGCCTAATTCTTCTTTTGATGTGAATTACATTTCAAACGAACTAGGGCACTCCGTTAATCATAATGGCGACCTTGGCGATAATGATGATTTAATTAAGGCAAAAACTGTTAATTTAATAAGTTTGCTTAGCACTATAAATTCTGCAACAAAAAACATTAATGTTAATGGTGCTGTTGGCCAATATTATTTAGATTCTATAAACGACAAGGGAGAAAATGGTTATAATCTTCAAAATATAAAGCTTCATATATGTGCCACAAAACTAACAAAATTTATTGAAATTTTTGATAATAATAAAGACAGTTTTAGTGCAAATTATGAAATTAGTGGCATAAATAACACGAGTGGTGGCTCCATTTCAACAGCAAGCGGAAATAATACGCTTGTGGTTGAATATGGCAATTCTTTAAAACTAACAAATATAAGCACAAACACACCAATTGATTATGTGTTAGGATCATTCAAAATTGTGTTATTTACTGGCGACACAACATCTTTGGGGCAAGATGAGGTTTTAGTTCTTCCAGTAAGTGTTGTGTGGAAAAATAATAAATATTATGATGCAAAATTAGGTGATGTTTATTTTTCAACAGCAAACAATTTAAACACACAACTTGTTTTAAGCGATGAAGAATATAGTGCAAAAATTAATGATATAACAAAAAAATTGGGGCTTAGCAGTGCAAGCGAACTTATCAATTTAATAAGCGTTAAAAATGTTGAAAACTGCGTGGAAATTAACACAAGCAAACTAGCTAATTATGCTGAATCTGCATTAAGTTATAATGGTGTTAGCAACTATATTGTTGAAACAGAGCAAGACTCACATTTTGTGTATAATGTTTCTGTTAGCGTGCGCTCTATGTGGGTGTTGTTTGAAGCAAAAGAAAAAGCCTATGATGTTGTTGCAAAAGCGCTAGATAGTACACTAAACAATCCAAATGATAGCACAGAACTTTTAGAAGCCCGGGGCACTAACAATGCATCGGATACGGTAACTCAAATAAATGCCGGTGCCATTGCGTATGGCAAAAAAATCAACACAGATGCTGAAGATAGGGTTGCTAGCATTACATACGATTATTCCACTTTAAACCCAGATTTTGGTGCTTTTAATTTATCTGGAAGTGGGATAACAGTTGTGCCAGTTTTAGCACACACACAAACAGATAGCGGAACATCTTATGGAAGAAGATTTAATATTCTTTTAGGTGGTTTATTTGATAACACAAACAATATTAAAGTGGCAAGATATTCGCATTTTGTTAGTAGATTAACCATGGCAGATTTAGTTTTAGGCTATGATGGTTCTAAATTTAACATCACCAGTTTAGAGAGGATTGTTAGCGTGAACATAGGTTTTAACCTTGTTTACTATGCTAATGGCGATTTGTTTTTGGAAATCACACCAGAAAGAACTAGTGGCACTGCAGATTGGGCGGGTATATCTGCGCCAACAAGTTGGGTTCAAAATACAATTATAAAAAACAGTGGCGAAAGTAAAACGCTTGTTTTTGGGTTTGATCAAAGCACATTTTTATGCCAAGTTACGCGAACAAACAATGATGAACTTTTGCTTTTAGATATTGAATTTGAGTTTAACCTTTGGAGTGATGTTTATCAAAAAGATAAAATGCTTGTTTGTGAATTTACAGATTTTAACAAAAGCCATGTTTCAATAAAGGAAAATAAAGATGGCGAGCAAAAGGAATATGTGCTTTCTAAAAATAAAGAAGGTGCAACTCCATACAACCCAAAAATAGAAGTTACAACCACAACTGAAAAAGTTGATGCAATTGAAGAAAACAAGGTTAGTGCCACAACGCAATTAACATATTCATTAAGCGTGCCAGACGGGCATTATTTAAAAACTATAAAAATTTCCACACCAGGTGGAAACACAGATTTTGTTATCACTGGCTATCCAACACTTTCTGGTGGTGGAAATAGTTTAAGTTATGTTTATATGCTAGGCTATAAAAATGGGACAATAGATTCTAGTTTATTTAATGGCATAAGCCCATATTATTATAAAGAAACATTTTTAAACCTTTATGTTAGTAAAAACACAGAAAATGATAAATCAACACTAACCTTTGATGCTAATAATAAGATAACAACTGAAACTTCTATAACAGTGAACCTGCAAATAAGTGGCTTTTATGGTGGCCTTATTATTGAAACTTATTTTGAAAGTGTGGCGGCTATAAAGGTTGCAAATGCGATGGTTGAACTCAATAATGATTTAAGCAATTTAAATTCCTTAGATTATGGTTTAAACATTAACAATGAAGAACTTTCTAGTAAAACAATAATTCCTCTCACAGACGAATTAATAAAACCACTGGCTTCAAATTATTATCTTTTAAAAGACGCTTCAAGTAATGCCGTGTTTGTGGTAGTTGGGCAAGGTCAACTAACAGTTTCGGCTAGCATTTTAAACAATTATATTAAATATGAAGATCTTGGCGAAGTGGTGTGCTCTAATAGTGCAGACATTTCTTATACTCACACAGATTTAGAAGAAAAGAAAGAAAATATTAAATCTAGCGAAAATAACAACTTTATTATTATAAACATCACCACCTACACATATAAATTTTCTCTCGTAGTAGATTTAGGGTATTTAACAGGCGAAGAAGATAGTAAAATTTTCAACTCCTATTCAAATGTTTACACTAATAGAAATGAATATCTAACACTTATTGCAAAGCGATTAAATTTGGGTATTAATTATTATAATAAGGGCTCAAATCCAGTTTTGGGAAGTGATATTAGTGGTTCAACATTATTTGGTTTTGATGGCTCAAAAAGAGTATATTTTGATGGCTATGAAGAGGGACAAG
>JAFSXW010000018.1 GCA_017443885.1 Clostridia bacterium
GCAAAAATGGCTAAAATTTAATCTTTTCTTTAAAAATGTTTGTGAATTTTGCATATTTTTTATGGCGGGGTTTATATTTATGGGACTTTCATTATATAATAATTTGCCACTTAGTAGTATATGGTATATATTTGCATGTGTAATTGGTATGGCAATTTTTTATTGTGCCTTATGTATTTTAAAAAATGTTATAAAATTTAAAAAGAGCCCTACTAAAAAATAGAGCTCATTTTTGTTTAATACTTATTCTGATAAATAACCGTTGATGGTAACTATTGTTGTGCCATTGCCAGTGCTATTTGCAGGTGGAATTGTAATAGCGGGCCCTGTAGACGAAGGCAGAGTAAATTGATTGTTTTGGCCGATTGTGTAGTCGGTACTATCAAGATTTAGATTAGGGCCATTACCAATTTTTAACTGCACAGATGCAACATTAAAATTTGTAGGTAGTTCATCTGTAACGCTTGAAACATTTGCAGTCGCCGTTCCAGTGTTAGCCATAGTTATAGTGTATGAATAAATTTGCCCTAATGAAACAGTGTCTTCACTTGCTGTTTTGGTTATTATAACATCAGCACCACTTGTTCTAGAAATTTCATATGTTGAGTAGTCGGTAACCTGCGAATTGAAAGTGTAGCCTATGCCTTCTGCAGTGTTGGTAATAGTGTTAACGCTGGCTGGAATTGTGCTAGACACATTAACCATATAGCTAAGCACCATGCGCCCACCTGCAGGAAGTGGGGAAAGTGTGAACACAAGTGGATTTGTTGATGCAACTTGAGCTTGCAAAACTTGTCCATTTATATATAGGGTTGCACTATTGTTTATATATGTTAAATATCTAGGAGTGCCACCTAAGTCGTCATTAATTCTTACTCCTGAAAAATATTGACTACCTTGATTTTCAATTTCGATGTAATAAGTTATTGTGCCACCTGGAACAAATGAATTATTACTACTATATTTTAAAATTGATAATGCGCTGGATGCAAGAACATTAACAGTTGAAACATTGCTTGTTTCACTTAATGTTTCAGTTGACCCAGAATAAGTGTAATTAACAGTTGCTTGATTATTCACTTCTGTTGCCATTTAATCCTCCTTTATTTTATTTTACAATATATTTTATGAAAAATTTTTATATTGTGTGAATAACTAAAATTAAATGATATTTTTAAAAAACACACAAAATTTTGCCATTTTTAATGTAAATTTTATTAATTTTTGCGTTTTTTATGATAAAAATATTTTTAAAAAATGTGCAAAATTATTTGCCATTTTTATTAATTTATATATAATAATTAGTGAAAAAAGTGCAAAAAGTATAATTTCTATATTAAAATTTGGATAAAAATTTTGGTGGTGGGAACTATGTCAAAAAAATTTAAAAAAATGGTAAAGCTTATAACTGTTTGTGCAACTTGCTTGCTTGTTGTAATGATTGCTGTTGTTTTTGCCCAACAAATTAAAATTAAAAATTTAGCTAGGCAAGAAGCTAAACTTAATAGCGAATTAACTCAGCTTCAAAATAAGCGCACCAGCCTTGAAAGTGGCATTGAAAATAGAACTAGTGATGAATATATTGAAAAACAAGCTAGAGAGCAGTTAGGTCTTATTGGAGACAACGAGATAATATATATTTATGAATAATGGCAGCAGCCATTATTTTTTTGCAAATTGTTTTATAAAAAAACAAAAAAGTTATTGACAAAAATGCTATGTGGGCGTATAATACAAGTGTTTTTGTATATCGCGGGGTAGAGCAGCCCGGAAGCTCGTTGGGCTCATAACCCAAAGGTCGTTGGTTCAAATCCAGCCCCCGCAACCAAAATAGACGCTACCCCGCTGGGGTAGTTTTTTATTGATTTAAATTAATTATAGTGATAGTGTGTTTTTATAAGCTTTAGAGTATTATATAATATTTTTACATAGGCTTTAAAAGATTTGACTTTTAAACTTTTTAGTTTTATTATTATTATAAGTTAAGTTTAAAAAGGAGAAGTGTGGTGCTTAAAAGTAAGTTTAAAGTTGGCCCACTGATGTATGTAATTGTTGCAAGTGTATTGCTAATTGTGTCGATCACCACAATATCTCTTGCAAAATTCTCGTCAGACATAGGCGGAGTTGTGTATAATGAAGTTGCTAGTGCACTTATTGAGTTTGACGATGGTGGCAATGGTGTACTGGAGCTTTCAGAGTGGACGCCAGGTAGTGTGCAAACAACAAATTTTGCAGTTAAAAACTTTAATAGTGATAATGAAGTTAACCAAGTCGCCTTAAATTATGAAGTTGTTATTAAAACTTCTGCACTTATAAATTTAAATTTTGTTTTAACAAAAACTGTTTCTGGGGTTTCAAGCCCTGTGCAACTAACAAAAACAGTAGATTCTAACAGTTCGTTTAGTATATACACGGGAACAACATCTGTTTTACCTCATACAACACTTCAAACTGATCAATATTCTTTAAGAATTGAATGGCCAAGCGCCTCTGCAAACGAAGATGATCTGCTTGTTGCTGGCGATTATATTAAAATTAATGTTAATTGGAATCAAAAAACAGCCTAGATAATAGGCTTTTTTTGATGCAAATTATTGACATTTAAACGAATTATGTTTATAATGTGTAGTGCTGATGTTTATATTAGCCATTTGCGCCGTTAGCTCAGCTGGATAGAGCGTTGGTCTACGGAACCAAAGGTCAGGGGTTCGAATCCCTTACGGCGCACCAAATGCCCCATAAATAGGGCGTTTTTTTATTTTGTATTAATAAGTTTATTTAATTGAATGAAGGCTAGTAAACTGCTGGGGCTAATGATAATAATTGTTAAATTTTTTGGCTGTTAATTGGGTTAAAAAAAAATAAAACACGGGCAAAATTCCGTGTTTTTTATTTTAAAAATAATATTTCCGTTTTTTTTATTATCTTTTATTTAAAAATTTAGACAGCCCTGCTTCATAAGCCACAAGTGTGGTTGCAAAGCCAACATTTAAAGATTCTATTGAGCCAAGCATTGGAATAATAACGCTTTGCGAGCCTTTAATTTTTCTCCAAGAAGGGGAAATGCCTGTGTGTTCGTTGCCAGCTACGATTGCAACTCTGCCAGAATAATCAACTTCTTTAAAATTCTTAGTAGCCTGAAGGTCGGTTACAACTGTTTTAAAGTTGTTATCTTCAAGCCATTTTTGCACTGAAATAATGTCTTCTTCAAGTGTTGGAATCATAAATACAGAACCAAAACTGGCACGAACTAGTCTACTATTTGTGATGCTAGCCTGTTTGTTGACAGAAATTGCAAATGTTGCGCCTGCGCCATCACAAGTTCTAAGGATTGCACCAATATTTCCTGGCTGTTCTAGGCCGTCCATAATAATACCCAAAACATTATTATTTTTTTTGATTAGCTTAGATAAATCGGCAAGAGTGTAAGTTGGCATTTCGGCAATTATAAAAAAGTCATCTTTTCCATCTCGGTCACTTATTTTTTTACATTCTTTATCGCTAACTGCGTAAGATTTTTTTGCATATTTGCATGCTTTATAAATTAAGACCAAATCGGAATCTGAAAAATTATCATTGTTTAGTTTGTCGCCATTTAAAATAAAATGGGTGACTTTGATGTTTTTCTCAATAAGTTTATCTACTGCCCAAAGCCCCTCGCAAATAAATAATTTTGAATTTTTAATTTTGTTATCTACTAGGCTTTTAGCTAGGATTACTGCGTCTGATGAAATGCCTGTTTGAACTACTATATTTTTAATTTCATTTTTTAAGTTTTTTAATTCCATAATTCTTCCTTTAAGTATATTTTAAATTAAAGGCTAAAAAAAGTCAATTGATATATAGAAACTACTATTTACACATAAAAAGCCAAAATTTGCACTATAAAAAACAAAATACTATTAAAAATAACGGTATTTTGCGTGTTTTAAAAGCATTTTTACCTAAAACAGCCTAAAAAATGTCAAAACAGTGCGTAATAAGCAAAAATAATTAAAATTTGGCAAAAATTTCAAAAAATAATATAAAAATTGCAGATTTTTTAAATATTTAAACAGGCAAAATTTTGTTATTTTTTATCAAAAAAGTTTGAAAAATGCCTGTTTTTGTTTGCTATATTTCTCCTAATATTATATAATATAAATGTAAAAATTTGGGAGCAAATCACATACTAAGAAAAAGTGGTTTACTCTAGCAAAAAAATAATCTGGAGAAATTAAAATGGGAAACGCTTTAAACTCTACAACACAAAATAAAAGTCGATCAAAACTTATGCTATGGGCTAAGCTTGTTTTTTGCTACATATGCATAATGCTAATGTTTATTCCAGCAACACAAGCGGTGTTTATTGGTGAGATAACTATTGGTAACGAACAGCGTACTATTACATGGGCGTTTGATTCGGACAAACTAAGTAGGGATGGTAAGGAATATACCATGAACTGGTTTGGTGACGATGAAGTGATTGAGTTTAACACCTTTGCATTTGAAGGTGCATACACAACCACTATTGATGTTACCTATAATTTATCGGTTGCACTTACTGGTGATGTTCCAAATGGGGTTACAGCATCGCTTAGTGATAATAGTGGCACTATACCTGCAGAATCAACTCAAGTGAACACTCATAGTGTCACTCTTTCTTATGATGGGCAGGAAACTCTTAGAGATAAGTCTTTTGATGTTACTATCACATTGAACACAACATGTGCAGTTGAAACGACATTAACTGCAACATATCATGTTGTTGTGCCAGGGCTTGTTTATTATGAAGTTCAGGATGCTACAAATCAAAGTGTTGCAAATATTCAAATTAAGACTTATGAAAGTTCAACGGGTTACATTAATTTTGAATATACATGGGACGATGATTTAGTGTTCCCTACATACACTGGTATTGCAAACTCAGCACTTATTACTGGCACTAACTCTATGGTTTTAACATTAGAGTCTAACAAAACATATACCATTGAGCTTTATAAGAAAAACTCTAGTGCAAATTACACAAGCCAAGACATTGGTTCATCTTCTTGGGATGCAGAAGCAAGACTCGTTACTTTTAATGCAAACGGAGACGGTAATTTAAGTGAACCAGTTATTACTGGATTAAACCCAGTTCATGGTGCTTATGTTGCAGGTTACACAAATGGAAGAATTTATGGATATCTTCCATCTGCAAGCCGTGCTAACTATACTTTCCTTGGTTGGTATACAGCACAAGAGGGTGGTTCGGTTGTAACAACAGATTCTACTGTGAACCT
Source organism: Clostridia bacterium (assembly GCA_017443885.1). GTDB lineage: Bacteria > Bacillota > Clostridia > Christensenellales > UBA1242 > UMGS2070. The sequence goes on from JAFSXW010000018.1 coordinate 5,262, forward strand.
TGCAAATAACTCTACAATACTATATGCACATTGGAGAATAAATGCGTTTGTTGTAACCTTTAATGGAAATGGCTCAAGTGCGTCTAGCGAGTGGACACTTACAAATAATTTAAGCGTTTCAAATTATTTTAACAATATAGCAAATAATTCTTTCGTTGCAACAACATATATGCTTCCTAATTACACATTAGGAGAAGTAAGTAAAGTGGCAGTTGGCCCTTACACAAATATTGGGCAACTTATTACTCCTGTTCGTGTTGGATACAACTTTGTTGGCTGGTTCACAGAAAGTGAAAATGGAACACAAATAGCATATAGTGATATTTGCTCTTACACAGAAGCTGTGACATTCTATGCACACTGGGATCCACAAGTTTATTCAATTAATTACTATCATGAAGGTGGAAACGTATTTGCAAATAATGATGCTGCAACTGGTCTTCATGAAGCTGGTTATCCAACAACACATACTTATGACACTGCTACAGTTTTAAAATCTGCCACAAAAACCGGATATACGTTTGGTGGTTGGTTTGAAACAATTGATTGCACGGGAACAGCAAAATCTGGTATTGGTGCAAAGGAAATAACTAACGATATTAATTTATATGCTAAATGGACAGCAAACACTTATAACATTACATATAAAGATCAGGGTGATTTAGATTATTCTGGTGAAAATATTGGCGAACTTCCATCTGTTTATACATATGATGAAGGCATTGAAGAATTAACAGATGGCACAAAAACTGGTTACACATTTAATGGCTGGTTTGAAGACGCAGATTGTGAAGGCGTCGCTAAAACAAGCATTGGAGAAAAAGAAATAGGGGATATAACCCTATATGCTAAATGGACAGCAAACACATATACTGTAACCTTTAATGCAGGAGAGAATGGAAGCGTTTCGCCAAGCACAAAAGAAGTAACATTTGATAGTGCATATGGAACTCTTCC
>JAFSXW010000001.1 GCA_017443885.1 Clostridia bacterium
AAAGGGCAAAATTAACTTTTTAATCATTTATTTGCTGTGCAAAAAATGTGTTTAAGTTATAGAATAAGTTTTTAGAAAAATAAGAATAGAAGTTTATAGCCAAGAAAAAATCTTGGCTATTTTAATAAATAAGGGGGCATATGGACAATAATAAAACAAGCGGAACCGAAGAAAAGAAAAGTGATAATTGCTCTTTTTGCGGACGAAGCAAAAAAGAAGTTTCTAGGATGATAGAAAACCCAAATGGCACAGTTACCATTTGTGAAGATTGTGTTGAAATTTGCAAAGCAATACTTAAAGCCGAAGAAAAAAATAGAACAAAAGATAAAGAATTAGAACTTCCAAAGCCAGAGCAGATTAAATTAATTCTAGATAAGTATATTGTTGGGCAAGAAGATGCAAAAAAAGTGTTAGCAGTTAGTGTTTATAACCATTATAAACGCATAAATTATGCAATAAAACATAAAAATGACAAGAAAAAATTAGATGATATAGAGCTAGAAAAAAGCAATGTTTTAATGCTTGGGCCAACAGGTTCTGGCAAAACACTTATTGCAAGAACGCTTGCAAAAATATTAGATGTTCCATTTGCAACTAGCGATGCAACCACATTAACCGAGGCAGGTTATGTTGGTGAAGATGTTGAAAATATTTTATTAAAACTAATTCAGGCTGCCGATTATAATATAGAGCGTGCAGAGCGAGGCATTGTTTATATAGACGAAATAGACAAAATTGCTAGGAAAAGCGAAAATGTCAGCATCACTCGTGATGTTTCTGGTGAAGGTGTGCAACAGGCGCTTTTAAAAATATTAGAAGGCACTGTTGCAAATGTTCCACCACAAGGAGGGAGGAAACATCCAAACCAAGAGTGCTTGCAGATAGACACTACTAATATTTTATTTATTTGTGGCGGAGCATTTGTTGGGCTAGAAAAAATAATAGAAAAGCGTGTTAGTAGTGCTGGTTTTGGTTTTGGTGGAAAAGTTCAAACCAAAAAAGAATTAGAAAATGGCGAACTTTTAAAAGAAGTTGAGCCACACGATTTAATTAAATTTGGATTAATCCCAGAATTTATTGGGCGCATTCCAATAATTGTTAGCCTTGAAAGTCTAAGCGAAGAAGCTTTAAGATTAATTCTAACAGAACCTAAAAATGCCTTAACAAAACAATATCAAAAAATGTTTGGTCTAGATAATGTGGATTTAGAGTTTGATGATAGCGCTATAAGATGTTTTGCTAAAAAAGCAATTGCCCTAAACACTGGTGCAAGAGGGCTAAGAAGCATTCTCGAAGATGCTATGTTGCCACTTATGTATAAGGTGCCTAGTGATTCAAGCATTAAAAAAATAATAGTGAAGGCAAATAGTGAAAACCCAGAAGAAATAGAAAGTGAATTTGAGTATTTTAGTGATGTAGAAAAATCACAAAATAATTTAGGCATTGAAGAAATAAAAAATGAACTAGAAAAGAATAAACCAAGCACCGAGGGTGTGGCATAAAAAAGTGAAGAGTGAAGAGTGAAGAGTGAATCGCCCTTTGGGCTAGTGAAAAGTGAAAAGTGAAAAGTGAAGAGTGGTGGAT
>JAFSXW010000019.1 GCA_017443885.1 Clostridia bacterium
AAAGTGAAGAGTGGCGGATAAGCAACTGCGAGCAAGTGAAGCACACGCTTTGCGCGCGAGAAACATTGCCTAAGGCAACGTGAAGCACAAACTCCGTTTGCATGAAGCATTGCACTTCGTGCAACATTGTGGACGATTATAAAGTGAAGAGTGGCGGATTTATTTTTATAATATGTCATCTCGACCAAGCGAAGCGGGTGGAGAGATCTATTCAAATCAGAGATTTCTCGGCTACGCTCGAAATGACAGAAAAGCGATGAGTGAAAAGTGAAGAGTGAAAAGTGAAGAGTGGCGGATAAGCAACTGCGTTGCTGTGAAGCACACGCTTTGCGTGCGAGAAGCATTGCCTATGGCAATGTGAAGCACAAACTTCGTTTGTATGAAGCGTTGCACTTCGTGCAAAATTGTGGACGATTATTAAGTGAAGAGTGATATAATAAAAAAAGATGTAGGAAACAACTACATCTTTTTTATTGCTATTTTTAGCGATTAGTTTAAAACCTTAATTAATTTTTTGTTTTAGTTTTATGATATTTTTATTTTGAAATTTATATTTAATCGTGGTTTAAACGCTTTTTAACAAATAAAAGCACAACTAAGAATATAACATTTAATGCAACTAAAACTAATCCTATTATTTGAAGCACGCTCCATGCGTCTGTTTTTAGGTTTTCACTTAAAACATATCCTGTGCGTTCAACACCAGAATCATCATTATATGTAATTTTAACAAATTTAGCATTTGTTTTTTGACTATCTTCCACTTTAACCCTTTTGCCTTGTTTTAGAGTGTCGATAATTTCTGCATTGTCTTCTGGAGAATCGTAAACAATAGTTTCTTTTATTGTGCTAGCGTTGTTTTTAATAAGTTTTTTCGCACCTGACGCAGTGAATTCTCTATCAGTTTCAACAAAACCAATTTGGTTATCTTTAGTTTTTACTAAATAAAATGATGATATAGAGTTGTAATTATAAACTCCACTTGAAAGAACGGCTGCCTCGGTTATTTCACTAATAGTGGTTTTTGTGTTTTTTATATCACTAGCAGTGTCGGTGAAAATGGATGGAAGAGAATAAATGTTTGAATCCGAATTAATTAATATTGTTGTTTTAGCATTTATCACTGGTTCTATTTCAGTTAAATAACTAGATTTAACATATCCATAAATATTGCCAGAAGGGGTGGTTAGCATACAATAATAATATTCTATAAGTTCGCTTTCTCCAAACATAACTTTTGCAACACGCACAATATTTTCATCTAAAGATAGCTTTTTTAGTGGTTCTTTCGAAAATGGTGAGCCTGTTAATATTGCTTGAGAGTTATTAACCTTAAAAAACTGCAAATTTGAGGCTGAAATGGCAGAAATTTGCATCGTGCCATTTTCCACCTGTGTTTCGCCAGAAAGTGTTTTAGGGGTGGTGTTGTTTAGTGAAAATTTAAAAATTTGTTTAGTGCTTGGGCTTGCAATAAACAAATTATAATTATTATCGCCAAAACCATAACTAGTAAGTAAGGTGGTGTTTGTTTTAGATATAAAGTTTAAAGTATATCCGCCTAAAATGTTTTCTTCATATAAATAAAAGCCAGAAGGAGTGGAAACTATTAAATAATTTTTATCGTCTTCACTTATTCTATTTAAACTGAGCACATTTTCTGTTAAATTTAAAGTTATTTCGTTTGTAGCCTGTTGAAATTCGGCTTGTTCGGCAGGTTTGAAGTTAAAGTAATAAACTTTACTAGCCATTGATAAAACAAGCGTTAAATAGCCATTTGTGGTGTTTGGTGCAAGTTTTAAACTTGAAATTTTTGTTTGAGTGGTAATATTTGTTTCAAACTCGGCCACAGTGTTTGCAAATGAAGAAAGTGTTGGGTCTAAATTAATTTCAAAATTGAAGATATAAAATTTATTCACAATTAAAGTGTTGTCAAAAGCACCAGCCATTAAGTAAATATTTGATTCGCTATAACTATAAACGGCGAAATTAAAGCAAGAAGAAAGTATGCTTTTATTCTCTGATGTTACACTGCTGATAAATGCAAAAGAAGAAACATCATAAACATTTATTCTTGTTATATCGTTATTAGATAGCACAAACAAGAAGTTTCCACACGCTTCTATTTTTAAAACATTGTTTAAAACAATGTGCTTGTTTTCATTTAATGCTTTTGTTGAGATGTTATACACCTTAATTGTGCTTGCGTATTCATCATAAACAAACATCTCGGTTGATGATGCTGTGATTAAATTTGGGTTATATAACAGTTTTGCTTCTATGCTAGTGTTTTCAGCATAGGCTGAAGGGGCAGATGTTTCTGCCCCTAATTTTATAGAACAAATCGATATAAAACTTATTATTATTGCTAAAATTATTTTCAAAGATTTTTTCATAATATTTTCTCCTATGCCGTAATTGAATTTAGATATTGCCAGTTTATGTTGAATAGTGGGGCCGTTAGCCCTGAAATTAATGTGATTGCAATGGTGCCAATAATAACTCCGCCAGCAATAATTGGAACAGCTTTTAGTGCAACCGCTCCAGCAACTTTTAAAACAGCCAGAAATTTTGCAAAGCCTGTGGCACCGGCAATGGCACCACCACCAGCAAGACCACCTGTTGCAATTGTTAGTGCAACAATTCCTGCCACAATGATAACGCCTGCCGTAACAGTTCCAACTGTTGCCCAAACATCATCAGTTGGCATTTGCCCACCTTCCCAGCCACTAACTTTAATAATTGGTATGCGATGAGGACTTTGTGTGCTTTTAGCATTATACACATAAACAACACTTTTTAAACCTGTTGTGCCAAGGGTTGAAAGATGAATTCCCGTTGGTGCTGTTGCTGTGGTGAGGGTTGTGATAAAGGTGTCGTCAAACTCGTGAACTTTATTAAATATTGCGCTCATAATTCTTCTAAGTTTGCTCCAAGTGTCGATTAGTTTATTAGTGTCTAAATCGGAATCTAGTGGGGAAGTGTTTTTATATGTGTAAGTGAAACGCCCAAGTTTTTCTTCTTCATAGAATTTCATAGATGCTTCGTTATAATATAAATATGCTTGAATTGCCTTTTTAACCGAACCGCTTCTATTATACTCTATATTTTGTTGCCTTTGGTATTTTTGAGCAAGCTCGCTAACCATAATGCACATATCACCTGTGGTTACATAGAATTCATTGAAACTTGATGTTGAAGATTTATCATAGGTAAATTCATTTCCTGAATTATCTATGGTATAAGTTATTGGCATAAATTTATTTTCAAATTTTTCAAGCGTTATTGCTTTGCCATCATTATCTAAAACGAGGTTTGTTAACAAATCTTCTTCTAGCGTTTGCCCAGTGAAATATCCAAAAATGTTTTCTCGCCTAACATTAAACAATGTTGCAAGAGAAAATGATTCTGGTAGCAACGATTCTTTATGAAGCCTAGTTATAACATTTTCAAATGATTGCTTAATATTAGTAATTTCCATGATATCATCATTTGAATAATAAGATTTAAGAAGTGCGTTGGTTTCAGTTTCTGTTTCGTTAGTAAAGAAGGTGTAGGTTGTTTTAACATTTTCTTTAAAATAGGTTGCTCGTGCAAAGTTATTCATAAAATCTAATAAGTTATAACAATTATTAAATAAAGCCTTATCTGTTTCATTTTTTGTGATTAGTTCAAACAATTCAAATATTTTGTTTTGAATATAAGCACCATTAGATAAAACAAATAATTCGTAGCGGGTTAACTCTTTTTTAATTGCATTTATATCTTTTTCATATGTTTTAGAGTTGGTTTTATTTGTTAGATCATAAGATTTTGCATAGCCTTCGTCGGTTTCAACTTCTAATGTGGCTCTAACTGGGGTTGAAAGTTTTGCATAAACAAGTGTTAAATCGAAATTAAAGTTTTCTTGCTTAAAGTTTTGGTCGGTAAATAAGTTTGTGTTTTTATAAACTTCGTTATAGAACCCAGAAATATAATTTAAATCTAGGTTATTTGGGTTTGCCCAAATAGATAGGTTAGATGTTAAATCTTGTTCTGTTAAGTTTTTAAGCTTATTAAGGTAATCAGAATTATCATAAGAGTATGGAACAATAGTTGTGTCGCCAGATGGGCTATTCATCTTTATTTTAATAGAAGGGAACCCACTTGAACCGAGTGCCGTAATTAAAACATCTATTCTATAGTTTGTTACAACGGAATCTTCCATTGGTTCACCAAGGGCATCAACCGGTTCGTTTCTATCGTTATAATAGATTGGCTCGTTATTATGATTAAGTGGGGTGATGGTTACGCCCTTCATATTATTAATATCTATTGCTCGTTTATTATTCTGGCTAATTGTGATTAAGTTTTTCTTAACGCTTATTTCTGTTCCAAGAGCGTTGCGAGAGGCATCAAAGTAAATTGCAACATTTTGTGGCTCATGGCTTCCGTTTAATGCAATATTGGTTTCTGCAAAGAATAAGTTTTTGCTTAAAATTTCTTCTGCGCTTAATCTGTTCATTATTATATTGCCATCTTCATCCATTTCGTCTGTTGGGTGGCTAGCAAAAGTGATTTTAACTTTAGAGTAAGTGTATTTGCCAGAAATATCATCATAAGTTGCATTAATTACAGGCTTATTTGTTTGATACATTAAATAATAGATAGGGGTTTGCCCATCTTCTTCAAATTCTCCCGATGGAGTTAGGCTGAATATAGGGCTAATTAAATCTTGTCTAATTTTGCTTAATCTTAAAAGAGTGTGCTCTTGATTTGTGATATTTGTTATTAAGCCATGCTCATCAAATTCTGGTGTGAAGTTTTCGTCTTTAATAGTTAATATTTCATCAAGGGATTCAACTTCACCATTATCATTATAGTTTTTGATATAAACAAAACCAACTTCCTCAGAACCACTGCCATTATCCACAACCACCAGTTCAGTTTCTTGAATTTTAATTGAAATGGTGTAGCTCATTTCAGAGAAGTAGGCACCAATAATCATATTATCGGTTACTTTGTTTATATAAAGATTATTTCTTGCATAAGAAGGGTTAATGAGTTGAAGAACTTTAGGAGCAAGTTTTATAACCTCTTTGGCATCTTTAAATATGTTATTAACATCGTCTAGTGTTTTGCTTTCGCCACCTTCAATTAAGTAGGTAGATGGGGAATAATCTTGAGCGGTGGTGTAACCAATAAGTGAAGAGAATGGATAGTTTAGTGTTGTTACAATAGCTGGACTATTATATTGAACAATAAGTTGACTATTTGATGTAAGTTTTCCACTTACACTATTTTTATCTGTTAAAACATTTACGCCATTAATTGTTTGCTCTAATAGGGAATCTCTATTATCTCCTGCACTAGAAACAAAATTTTGATATGTTTCTCTTAAAGTTTCTGGAAGACTTTTTAATCTTACTTGCACTTGAAGAAGAAGTTTTTCATAAAGAGCAACAATTTGAGTGTCGCCAGATAGGCGCAACGAATAGCTATAATAGCCATCATCATCTGGGCTACCTAAATCTTCAAGGGCAATTAATTGATAACTGGTGTAATTAGAAATTTCTTCATTTTGTTTTCCAGAAGCAAATGTGTTTGTGTTGCAAACAGATGCAGAGTTAACTATAATAAATCCTTTGAAGAAGTAGTTTGAACTATTTTGAGCATTTGGCTTTGTTTTAACAGTGATTAAATCGCCAATGCGCAAATTGCTTTGAGCATAACTATTAAGGATTATCTGCTCGTCATTTAAATCTGTGTAGTCAGTTTCATAAGAAGAAATAGTTTCATTATTATGCTCGCTAAACAAACTAACAAGAAGGTCGTTATATGAAGCAGTTAATGTGCCATCTATATCCTCAGTGCTTGCCTTTAATTTTGCTAGTTCTGCTAGATATAGAGGGAAGTCGTTATCATATAATGTTCTATATTTATTGAATATATATGATTTATAGTTATTAATATAATTGCTAACAGCATCAAAGTAACCAGCTTTAATAGAAACATTAGCGAGTTGCTCAGTGATGAGTTTTAAGCCATTTTCTGAATAATTATCTGTTACGCTAACAACATCAGTTTGTTTTGAAGTTATTTCAAAATTCTCGATAAATTCAGAAAGGTCATCAGTTGTGTTATTAAATGTGGTTAGGCCACTTCCAGATAATTTAATTATGTTGTTATTTTTATCTAACACATTTAAAATAGTTGCAACATCAGAATTATATGTAAATATTGCATAGGCATCTGGTGTTGTTTGGGTGATTGCAAATGTGCTAGAATAAGAATTTCCAGAAGTTGCAGTGAGATTAGAAAGAGTATCAGTTGAAGCCATAGCTGCATTAATGTATTTTTGAGAATATGTGAAGATAGGGTAGTAATCGGCAATAAAGTATGTGCTAGATTTAGCAACATAACTATATGCAGAAATTGAATTTACTTTTGCAGTTAGGTTACTTGCTTCATAAATGTTATTAAACAAGTTATATAAATCGCTAAAGCCTTTTGTTGTGTAATTATTTTCCCATGTTTCTTTAGTTAAATCGCCAATAATTTTGGTTGATTCTAGTAAAACAGATTCATCATAACTAAATGCGTTTCCTGTGCTACTAAATAGTGGAAGGCTTGTTGAATATCCAATACTACAGAATGCATCAGTTGGGGTGGCGGTGATAGTAACTAAAGTTCCTTCGGTTATCCACATATTAATAGAGGCATTATTATATGTTGTATCAGGGGCAAGGCCCTTAATTTCTTTGGTTAGAATTCCGTTCTCATAAACTTTGAGTGCTATATCGTTTAAATCTGATGCATTTATATCGCTTATTGCAATAGTATATTGTAATTTAAACATATTAAACACATTAAAGTTTAAATCTTGATTTGTGTAGAAATCTTCTAGGTTTATCGTGCCAAATGGCATTCCGCTAGTGTAGTTAGAAAGAAGCATATCGTTTTCTCGTGTGATGTTTTTAAAGCGATATAGTTGCCCAATGTCGTTAGTGTATTCATAGTTGCCTAGGGTTTCAGCAAAGCTTTTATCTATTAAATAGAAGCTATCTTGTAGTTCGCTTGAAGCAACTGAATAGCGAATATTGAAATAAACCTTTTTGCCAATATTATTTCGCCTAATAGTTACATTTCTTGCGCCAATGTTAAACACATATTTATTAGCTGTGTCGCTAGCAATGTCGTTAAGGCTAAATAAAGTTTCGGTGCTAGATTTTGCAATATAAAGATTTGTTTGAGGTGTGGTTTCAGCATCTTTTAAGTAGTTTTGCTTAACAGTGATTGTTCGAACTTCTTCTTTATATCTTGCTGTGAGTTTAGTTAAATTATTTTCGCCAGTGTATGCATTAGGGTTTATGGCCTCGCTAGAAGATATTTTTTGGTTGTTTTGGTTAAACCAGCCAACAAATACAAAATAGTTGTTTCCATAAACATTAAGCACAAAGTTATCGTTATCATTAAATTGAAGGATAGTGGTGTTATAAACAGCAAGATTATCACCATCATCTTTTAGAAGTGCTGATGTTTCAACATCGCTTGCCATACTATCAGCATCTTTTAGGCGAGTGATTGTGGCACTAAATCCATCTATTGGGGTGTTATAAACAGATTTATTAGCGTTATTTAAAGTATCATTTATTTGATTATTGTTTTCATCAACAAGTGCGATATAAAATTCAATTTCATAGCTAGTTGCAAATGTTGCAACTAAATCATAAGCACTATTATTAGAAATATCTAGCCCAGAAGCAGGAATTGCTTTGTTGTTATAGAAATATCCAATAAATGTTTGGTTTTGTTTTGGCGCTAAGAATTTAGTTGTGAGGGTTTCATCTTCATAGATATTTTCTATAATGCTATTTATTGCACTTGGAGTTATTGGCTTGTTTGTTTTAACAAGCGTGCTTGTGTTTATAGAAGAGTTATCAACATAAATAGTTTTGTTTATAACTTCGCTAGGTTCTTTGCCTTCGGCAAGCGTTCTGCCATCATAAATATTAAGTGAAACAACTTTATTATAAATTACATTAATATCAACATCTTGATCACTTTCAATTAATAGTGAAAGATTAGTTAAATAAGTGCGATTCGCATCATCTGCATTTTCAGCCATAGCACTATTTTTTAAAGTAACGATAGTATCAGAGCCATTAGTGTAAAGCGTTGAATTATTTGCTAAAGATTCATTATAATCAAATGATGTAACATTACCGTTAATAATAATAGCACTAATTCTATAATCTTCATCTGCAACAATATCAAGTTGTTTTGCAGAAAGGTTGTTGTTTTCTGATGTGGTGTTAACTAAGTTTGTGTTTCCACAATCGTTAACACCAGTTTTAGATTTATCGATAACAACAGAGAAATTTTTCTTAAACACAGGGGTTATTTCAATTTCGCCATCAAGAATTTTTAAAGCAAAGTGAGGTAAATAAATATAGTTAATTTCGGCAGAATTTGATTCCTTAGAACCATCGTAATCTAAATCGCTAAGCCTTGTGTTATAATCAAATTTTCTTGAAACAATATAATGGTCTAAATAATAATTCTCGTTTGCAATAGATTCAATTTTTAAGTTATCAAATAGGGTAATGTCATTTAGATTACTTATTTCAGTGTTAGAGCTATCATAAATTTTAATTGTGCCGTTTTGGTAAGTGCCAATAGAAATTGTTGGTTTTGCATTAGAAGTGCTATTTAAAGTGTTTGTGATATTTTTTGCACTCACTAAGTCAGCAATATTGTTAGTTGGAGTGTCATTTGTTACCATATAATCACTAATATCTTCTAAATATGCAACTCTAGATTCATCATTTGAAACATAATAAGGTAAATCTATAATTTTGTTTTTGCGTTTTGCAGTAATATCATTTCCAGAAATGTTTACAATATAATCATCATTAATAGTTGTGGCAGAGATAGAATGAGATGTGTGATCATTAAAGAATTTAAGGGTAAATCCGCCATTTTCTGCATTATCAACAAACAATGGATAAGGCGAAGAATAGGTGGTGCTATTTTGAATTATTGCGGTGTAGCTTCCTTCATCGCCTGAAAGCGAAACATTAAAGTTTGAAGTTGGTGCAAACACTGCGTAAACATTATTAAACAAATGCTCGCTAGTGTTTAATTTTAGGTTGTTTGAAATTGGGAAGTAATACTCATCTCCACCAATGGCGTATTTAGCAGAGCCAACCCAACCAATAAATGCAAAGCCAGCTTTATATGCTTCTTTATAATCAACTTCCACAGAATCTATATGCCATTCGGAAGAATCTAATGTGATTTTTAAATATTTCGTTTTAAGGTTATCATCAACAGGTGTGTCGTATGGGCCAGAAGGCAAATATCCAGTTGTGGTAGAATTTCCTATCAACACAGAATAAACATTGCTAGAATTTGTGAACTCGCCAATATGAACGCTATTATCGCATAGGGCGTAATATGTTTTGTTTTCTAGTGGTAATATTTCTAGATCTTGTTCGGTTGAATAATATGCCACAATTCTGTTAGAGCCATCTAAACTTGGAAGCCCCCAAGCTTTAAAGCTGTTATCTGAACTAGAAATTGTGGTTGAAACGCCGTAAGGAAGATTGTAATTATCTTCATTTACTTTATTTCCAAATTTATCAAAACTTTCAACTGAAATTGACACTGTTTTTGCATATCGTGCTTCAATAAATATTTGGTTGTTTTTATATGAAGCAGAAGAAACTGTGTTTATTAAATCTTTAGCATAAACAGGCTCTTCGGTTCCAAGTTTAGATATTTTATTTCCGGCATAGTCATAGTAGCCTATAAATTCATATCCACCAGCACTAGATAATATATTTACCTTTTCAACTTCAGATTTATATTGTTTAACATAGGCTGGATTAATAGTTGTTTCGTTTATAGCATCTTTACCATAAGGATTAAATGTAACTGATGCAGAACTACTGCCCATCACGGTTCCAACATAAACTATATTGTAGCATTTTGAATAATAAGCTTCAATGGTGTAGGAAATATTATATGCATCTATATTTCCATTATGCTTATATTCATTATCTAGATAGTAATAAACAATATCATCGGTGTTGTTTTCATCAAATTTTGTTATAAAGGTTGAGTTTTGGCTGTTTTGAGGCTTAACTCTAAAACCAATAAACTCATAGCCAGCATATTTAGAAGCAGTGAGTGCTAATGTGGTGTTTTTATAAACATTTGGTATTGTTTTAAATGATTCTTCTTGAAGTGAAACTAATGTGCTCTCAATCTTGCCGGTGGAACTAAGGGTGCTAACAAGCATAGAAGTGCTTAAATGTTTATTTAATTCAGCATCTAGGCTAGCAGAATCATCAATAATTCTTCTAAATGTAATGCTTGCAGTAAGAGCATATCTTGCTTCTATTAAAATATTTTTAACATCAGAGTTAAAGGTGCTTGTTAAATTTTGTTTTGCATTTAAAATTGTTAGTTTTGCACCACTAACATCGCAGTAAGATAGGGTTGATGCATCAATATTATTAATGAAGTAGCCAATAAACACAACGGAAGATGAGATTTCATTTTCTTCATCAACTTCGCCAACAATTATAACATCAGTTGCGTTTCCTTCGCTTTCTTTAAGGCCAACTCTAATGCTCTCTTTATTAGAATTTAAAGTTTTGCCTTCTTGAATAGCCGCAGGGTTATAGTTTGCATTAATTGAAATTAATGAACCTAAATATGGGTCGTCATTAAGCCTTCTAGTTAATGATAGAACTAAGCCTTGCGTGAAGTTTGCTTCAATATTAGTTGCAGTTGTGCTTGAAAGCGAACTGGTTACTTCAATGCTATAATCTTCTTCATAAGTAGAGATAAAGCCGTTTGTGTAGTAACCTTCAAAATAGTAATTTTCAAGTTGGTCTTGTTCAATAATTGCAGTAGTATTAATTTTTGTTCCAACAAGTGCATTTATAGTGGTTGATGACGCAGTGCCAAGATTTGTTGTTATTTCGTTGCCATACTTATTAGTGTAGGAAATAATCAAATCATAAATTTTATTTTCATTTGCGCCAGCAGAGTGAGCCACTTTTTCAAGTTCTTTAGTTATATTAAATGTTCTTGTTTGGCTAAATTTAGCAATAATTGTGGCAGTGTTATCGTTTAAGAATGGATCATCACTATTAATTGTGAAATCGAAATTAACATTTGTTGAAATTAATTTTTCTTCGCTAGTTCCATTGTTTTCTGCATACATAAACCAACCAACAAAGCCGGCGTTTAAGTTGCTTATAATGTTTGCATTTATTATTTCGCCAGCCTTAAATGTTATGCCGTTATTAACTGGGGTGTCGCCATTATAAAGGGTTAAAGCAGTTGTTTTGTTTTTAACTTCCACTCTTGAAATTGAAGAAGTGGTGTTTCCAACATAACTTAAAATGCGAAGATTAATATTTTTAACAAGCCTAATTTCAACCACTGTGTTTCCTGTTATTTCAAAGGTGTAAGAAATTTTGCCATTTTCTTTAACTAAAGCTGAACTATCTATTAGTTTATTATTAATATAATATCCAATAAATGAATAATCATCATTAGATAAATAGGTAAGTGTTATATTAGAGCCTTTGGCAAATAAGAATGGAGCAGTAGATTTATTAGTGTTATCATTTTTATAAACTTCATAAAGTGTTTTATTTGTAAGAAGAACACCTTTTGTTGTTTCGTAATAGTTTTTAAACACAAGTTGATCAACTACTAGCAAGAAGCCTTCTTTTAAATCTAGTTTAACAATACTATCAACTAAGAATTCTATTTTAAATGAATTATTAGAAGTGATGTTTTCAACAGATTTAAAATTGCTAGTGTTTTCTGGGTCTGTGTAGTAAACATTTTCTAGCACATATCCATCATCTGGCGTAACGGAGAACACAATTCCTTGCCCACAAATAGCATAATAATAATTTCCGGCTTCATAATATCCATAAACTTCACTTAAATATTTGGTTTGATTAAATAATGCAACGGTGCTTTGAATATTAAGTTTTTGCATATTAATGAAAGAGCCACCATCAATATTTGTTATTTCAACTTTATTAATTTTAACGAATAACGCATTAATGCTTTCAATATTTGAATCGGTGGTGGTGTAGTGAAGGTCGGTTGAAACAAGTTTGCCGTTTACCATATATCCAATAAACGCATAAATATCGCCAGCAACAAATTCGCCGTTTTCATAGGTGTTATCATTTTCAATTACTATAAATTTGTTGGTTAAATTTAATGTGAATTGAGTGCCTGTGCCATAGTGGCCAGTGTGGAATTTAGTTGAAATAATTCCGTTTGTTGAATCGCTAGTTTCAGAAAGAGAAGTTGTGGTGTTTATATTAAGATCAGAGCTTTCGCTAGCATATTTTATGCCGGTGTAGGTGAAGCTGATAAGTTCATTAAATGAATTATCTGGATTTATTGCGCCCATTTCTTCAAGTGTTTTAAATTCGTCTTTAATATTATTTGAGAAACTAAATCCAATTTTCACTGTGTGGTTTTCTTCAAATACGCCACGCATAAAGTAAACAAGATTGTTTTTGCTTAAAACATATTTTTTATTATATTCGCTATTATCTGTTTCAAACTTGATTTCGTGAATAGTTGGGAAACTAACATTATCATTTAGGCTAAGCGCACTTTCTTCGCCACTAATTGAGCTTGGCATTTGAGCATTTAAATACCAGTGGTCGAAATTGTTTTCGCCATCATTTTTTATTGTTTGAACTAGAATTGGGGTGGAATCGGTAAATGTGTTATCAAAGTATCCATAAAGCACTAAGTTTGTGTTTGCTAAGCTTAAATAGTAAGTTTTGTTTGCACTGGTTTTTGCAAAATAGCTTAAAAGTTCTTTATATAAACTGCTTTCTTTAGCTTGTTGAGTTAGTTTTTCAACCACGCTACTTTCAATTGCATTAACACTAGATAAGTTATTTTCAGATGCATAATCTAATTCTTTCACATAAACGCACATAGCAAGTAGCCAATCTTCAATGAAGCCTTCTTCCATAATGCCAGCATTTAATAAGGTGTAGGCATCAATAGAACCATATTTAGCCGTGTCGATATAAGCGTTAATTAAGCTGAGTGAACCAACTAAATACCTAGAATCAAAGTAAATATTTTCATAAGAAGATAAACCTTCGGCTGAGGTGCCATTTACTGTAAATGCTTTTTCAGAACCGTTATAAATAATAAAGTTGTAAGTTGATGGGGTTTGGTTTTTGGTTTGATTATTTATAGTAGAAAAACCTTCAATCTGAGTGTAAACCAGCACAACTTTTTCAAATTTAGCAGATAGATTTAAAGCTGTGATAGATAAATCAGATGTGTTAATTATGTTATTCAAAACAACAGTTGCATAAACAACACCTGCAAGATTTGTGTTATCAAATGAGCCAACAAGAGCGTTATCGCAATCGTAAACAAGTTGTGTTGAAGTGGTGCCAAGAGTGTTTTCGTTGCTGAATATAATTTGTGTTTTATTAGCACTTATATCTGTTATTATATTATCTTCATTATAAATTCCTTTAAGCCTATATCCACCAACAGGTGTTATAGTGAAGGTTGGGGTGGCATCTATATAGAACTTGCCAGAAATATTTATTGAATAATAATTGCCTTTATCTTCTTCATAAGCTGTTGTGAATGCGTTATAGGCATCTTCTTTATTCTCATAAACACCGAGAGTGGTTGTTTCGCCATTTTTGGTTTTGATAGTTGTGTATTTAAGTGGCTTATTAAAACTATCAACGCTAGCAGAAGTGTTTACACTTGCTTCAATAGGATTATAACTAAAATTAACATCTACATTGCGTTTAAAGATAGCTGAAATAATAGTGTCGCTATTGGCAACAGCAACTAGTGGGTATTTATACGAAGAAGACACAAGCTCTAAACTAGACCATTCACGGTATTGATACTTACTAGGCTCAACTGCTTTTAAAAGAGCAAGAGAGGAAGCAACATATTCTAAGTGATAAAGAGTGAGTGTTTGCTCATCTACATAATAAATTTGCTTTTTGATTGTTTCATCGCTTACACTAGATTTAATGGTTGCAAAGTGGTCTTTATCAACTAAAAGTATTTTATAATTTCCATTATCATCTAGTGGGGCAGTTTTATCATAAACGGCTAAATTACCATTTGAATCTTTCACAACGCCAAAATTTACAGATGTGTTTATAGTTTCAATTAAATTGCCATCTAAATCAAAAAATCTATATGGAATTTTTGTAATATGCTTTTGCATATACCAGCCCATAAAGGTATAACCATTTTTAGCAGTGGTATCTTTTAAGCCTTCCATTAAGAATATAGTGTTTTCAGCAAGCATAAAATCTTTATAAACATAGAAATTATTTAATTTATCGGTTTGGTAGTCTGGGCTTAAATCAACATATTTATTTGTAAATTCCATTCCAGATAAAGCACCACTAGAAACTAGTTTGCCATTATAATAATAGATTTTATTTGTTTCTGGGGTGATTGAACCAACATAAGTTCTGCCGTTTGTTCCAACACCAGTGTAGAACACAAATTCGCCATTATCATTGCCAAGTTTATGGCTGTTTTCTTCGCTTGCATAAATAGGTTTACCATCAGCATCAAATCCATCAATAGTAAGTGAAGAAATAGAGAATGTATAAAGTTTTATTGAAGAAAGGTTAATAATATTAACCGATCCATCGCCAACAAGAGTGTGAGGGAAGAATCTATAATAATAATAGTTTTTAAGAGAATTGTAATCTTCCTCGGTTTCAATAACTTTACTATTTTCAATTGTTGTTACCCTAGTTGCATGAGGTTCATCTAAAAGTTTATCTTTATTTGCATCATTTTCGCCAATAAGGGCATCTATTTTAACTAGAATTGTGTTTAGCGAGTTATAAATGGTTTCGGCAGAAAGAAGATTATTTATATTTGCTGCTCTTATAGATTTGGCAGAAATCTCAGATGTGATTTCATTAAATGAAACAAGATTTAATTCAACTAAATTTTCAATTTCCGAAACAATGTTGTTTATTCTCGAATTTAAAATTTCTTGTTCTTCGCTGTTGCTAGCAGTTTTGGTTTTAAGAGTTTTTAAACTGCTAGAGATTGAATTTAAATATTCGCTAGATAGGGTGATATCACTAATTATTAGGTTGTTTTTTGTGTAGCCTAAAATATCAGTGTTTAAATAATCAATAAAATCCACAATATGACGGTATCTAGCATTTGTTAAACCAGAAATATTATTTATCATAATATTTTTGGTGTTTTCGTCTTTAATAATATCTTCAACCAAACTAGAGAACACATTACTTACAAAGCTTATTCCGTTTTTAAATTCGTAAGACTCGGTGCTTCCATTAGAAAGGACATTGAAGTAATCTGTCCATCTAATTTTAACAGAGTTTGAAACAATATTCCCATTTTCGTCAGGGTTACTATTAAGTGTTAAAATAACATCATAATATTTAGAATAAAAATCGTTATATCTTCCAGTTAGAATATCTAGCGTTGTGCTAATTGTTCTTGTTTCGTGGGTTAGAAGGTCGGCATATTCATTTTCAGGATTTCGATCTAGTGTTAGTTTAAACACATAGTATAGATAGTTTGCTTTAAAGCTAGAAGCAAGCCCCGAACTAGAAGATGATATATATTCCGCTTTTGTTAGGTTATCTGAAATATATTTTTGAGTTGGATAGATAATTGGAACAAGGTTGTTTTCTATTGCAAGACCAAGAGTGTGCATAGAAAGTGGGCTTGTTGCGGCAGTTCTCACAACGATTAATAGCGTTGTGTTGGTGTCGAAATATAAATTATCTAGTGCCAGAGTTTCACCTTCGGGAGCTAGTGCTTTTTTAAGGTTTTTAATTTTGTTATCAGTTTCATTAGTTATAAATTGATAAGCATTTCCACTAAAACCAAAATCTAGAACTTCTGTGGCAATATAGCCGTTATATTCATCATCTTTTTTAGAGTTAATTAAATTAGATATCGTTGAATAATCAAGAATGTTTGCAGATTTTTCTTCATCTTCTGAAACGAATAGGGTGAATTTATTTGCATCTATACGTCTTCCAGAAACAAGTAAATCATTTCCTTTTTCTGCAATTGAAGATTCTGTTTCACCATCACCTAATGTGATAACGCCTATTGGGCTACCATTTTCGTTTATACGGTTTGCAAGAGTTAAGTCGGTTGTGCTGTCATTGTTGCTACTTGATGAAGAAGAGTAGTAATAAACGCCAGCAATTGAAACGCCAAAATCTTCTTCGTCATCTGTTAAAATTAGTGCTTTATAAATTTCTCTATAAACTGCAACAAATTTTATATTTGTGTGGATAGATTTAATTACAAGTGTGTTGCCACTAACTGTTATATTTCCAGTGTGATAAGAAGTGTAGAAGTTATCGCCATTTTTATAAACTTCCATATTGTTTAAGAAATATCTGCTAGTGCCATCACTTTCAACTGTTTCGCTTGCTAGTATTGCATCATAGTGCGTGAGAACAGAAACAATATTTGTTATTCTTCCATTAATAGTGGCATATAAATATTTTTCTTCAACAGGAACTGTGAAGGTAGAGTCGTAATAGTAATTATCGTAAGATGCTGAATAGAAAACTTGAACATAGTTTTTATGCGCACTAGATCCGGTGTTTATATAATATCCACGAACTTTAGATAGCATGTTTTGTGGAACTAATAAACTTTCGCCTTCCTCAACTTCGTCTTCATAGTAATAATAATTGCCATTTATTAATTTTGCTTTAATAATGCGTTCATCTTCGTTATAGTATTTTGAATCGCTTTCAAATTTGCTAGCTAGCCTAACACCGTTTTCGTCATACCAATCAAGAAGTCTGTATCCTTCATCAGGAAGGGCAACAAGCATAACTTCGCTTCCACGATCTATATATGTTGTTTTATATTTTAGGTGAGTTTCAAGGTTGCCGTTTTCGTCATAAGCAAGCTCGCCACTCATAATTCCACCATCTTTGCTTATATAATAATCGTTTTCTATGGCATGAATTTGAGGTTTTGTGCTCACAACATTTATCTTATCTTCATAAACTCTTGCAATAGGGCTTTCGGCATCAAATAAGATAGAATAACTTGTTGTGCCAGGCAAAACTTGTGTGCTTACGCCATTTATCACATATAAATAGCCATTTTGCTCGTAGAGATTATATGTTATATCATTTGTGATGTTTGAATTTGCGCTTGGCATAGCAAGTTTGGTTTGTGCACTAAATGCAACATTTTTTACATAGAATATTCTATTTGAATTAATGTTTATAGAATATCTTGTGCCAGTAAATGCAAGTGGGAACACCTTTTTATATTTAACTTTATTTGCATCTTCATATAATGAAGTTAAATCTTCAAGTGTGTAACTAGCGTTGATGCTAGGGCTTTGAATTGCAACAGGTTCAATGGTTATATTTTCGCCATCGGAGAACACACCATAAGCATTTGTTCCATATTCAAACACCCAAATAAGAGATGAAGAAGATAAGAATATTTCGTTTTCAACTTCTAATTCTTCATTATTACTTCCAAAGTATGCATAAGGGGTGTAGGTGATTTCTTTATAATAATATCCGTATTTTGCGCCAAGCAATGTTTTTAAATATTCAATAGAGAACACATCTGTTTTTATTGTTTCATCGAGGTTTGAAATAAAGCCATCTTTATAATAAACAACAACAGAGCCACCTTGATTTTGTGGGCCGTTTTCAACTTCGGTTGCGATGCTAATATTAAATATTCTTTCGTAAACAGGGAGAATAATATAATATCCTGAATTTTCAGGAGAGAAGCAGAGAGTGTTTGCAAACCTATTTATGCCAAGCTTCACTTCTGTTTCATATTGGTCGTAATAAATAATGCCAGAATTATACCTAGAATAAACACGCCACTCTAAGAATCTGTAAGAAGTGCCTTGCTCGGTTTCAACAAGCGGGTCTGCAATAAGCATTGCACATTCCTTGCCTTTTAAGAAATATGTGCTTTTAGCATCAAAAGAATCCAGGATAGGGATGCTTGTCATTTTGCTAAACCCAAAAATATCTGAGTTTAATGCATCTATTTTACCGGTGTAGCTAGTGGCATCTAGGCTTGTTCTGTATGCAGAAGTTGTGCCTGCAATTATAACCTTATCGTAGTTATAGTTATTTTTCTGATTGTAAACCGATCCTAAAACAATGCCATTTAATTCTTTGCAAACTTCGTTGATATCTAGTTCGCCAGAATTAAGCACGATTTCGCCAGTTAGTTTATCTATGCTATATCCATGAACATCAAAATATCCAGCATCTTTAATAAACTTTTTACTTGTTCGCCATGCGAAACACTCGCTTTCACTAAGTGTTCTAAAGAATCTTGTGCTTGTGCCTGTGGTTATAGTTATTTCAGCATACTCTTCAGTTGTTTCAACATACACTAAGTTTTCATATTCGCCATTTGCATTAATCTTATCTGTGAAATATATTAATCCTGTTTCTTCATTAACAGCAATTTCATTAATTTTTAGAATTTTTCCATCAGGATATTTTTCTGCAAAGTTAGAATCAATTTTTGGATTTGTGATATCTGATAAATCTAATTTAAAGGCAGAGATAGAAGTTAGGCTTTGTTTATAAAGCACATAATAGATGTTGTTAATATAATCGTTCACATCTATATTTGCCATAGTATCTTTAAAACTGTAAGTTTCAAAATTTTCAACCATACTAGAAGAATTATTTTCTAGTTTATCGGCCATTATTTCAACAAAGTAAGCCTCTTTAATATCCACAGCAATTTCAACTGTGCTATATTCATTAATTTTATGCCTAACTGAAAGGTAAATAACAGGGTTTGGATAAGGAGAGCCAGAAAGGAAATTAACCCCCATAAATCCCTCTCTTATTGCTTTCTCGCTAGAATAATCTATATCATAGAAATAAGCAGTAGAACCAAAAATGTAAGATAGGGCATCGTCATAATCATCTATTAAGTTAGAGAATGTTGGATAAATAATTGGTTCTTTTGGGTTTGATGTTGGGATATATTTTCCCCAAATCATTATTTGAGTTTTTTGATTAGTTTTTTCGTTTAAGATATATGCTTCACGATTAACTGTTGTGCTTAAACCATAATCGGTAACTGCATCTAGTGTAACAATATTATCCGCACTAGGTGTGCCATCTATTAAAAGGGTGCCATCAACTTTATATGAGGCAAGAAGGTTGAAACTAATTTCGTCGGTATCTATTATTTTATAAGCGTTTGTGCTTTGTTTTAAAGCAAGATAAACTTTTTCTGCACTAGCAGTATTTGGTTTTATTGAAATTTCAGGGAAGAAAGCATATTTGGTTAAATCGCTATTATGAATTGTTGTTTCTGCCAAGTTTTCAATTTTCACCCATTTATAGTTAGAGCCTTCTTTTACGCATTTCACTTCAACATAGTTTCTTGATTCTAGTTCGATTGCTGAATATTGAATACTAATTTGGTATGTGAAACCACCCGAGAAGCCTGAGCAAATATAATCTCCACTAGCTTTAAAATCGGAAACATTTGTGCCATTTAAAGAGAATGTGTAGGTGTTATCTGGAAGGCTAACTTTATTGCCATTAGCGGTGTAGAAACTATCTCTTGTTTTAAAATCCCAAATAGAGAAGGTGGAAGAAACATCTGCTCCATTTACATCTAACACTTTAAATGAGAAATCTGATGGGTCAAAATATACCCTATATTCATTTTTATTTAAATTCACTTTTTTGAATGCAGATTCTGTTGTGATATCTACGCTTATTGAATAACCCTCGTTGTAGAAAATGTCATTAATATCGGCGTAAGTGCCACTTTCGTGTGAAACGGTTTCACCAGTTTTATTTGAAACATATTCAACATCATTTGTGAATCTAAGTTTATATCCTGTGTTTATTTCTGTTGTGCCGGAATATTGCCTAACTTGCGCATTTGTTTTTAAAACAGGAAGTGTGTAGTAATAGAAATGACCAACAATTTTTTCGCCCATAATATTGTATAAATTGGCATTATTTGTATCTGAGCGATTAGCAATAATATCGCTACCAAGTTTTACAGAGTTTATAACCTCGGAAGAATCTGTGTCGAATTTATAGAACCACGAATCAACCGCGCCATTGCTCATACCAATAGGGGCAGTGTAGTAATATTTTTCTTCGCCATTAGTTTTTATGCTAGAAATATCATAATAGAAATAAACATCTTGTTTTTCTTCGTTTTCGCCGTCGCCATAAGTGTAGGTTAAATTAGACTTATAAGCCACAACATTCACAGAAGAATCTGTGAGAGTGCAAGAATCTTTATCGAGTGAGTAGGTGGTAATAACAATATTTAAGTTTGCATCTCTATCAAACATATAAATAACATTTGGATTGCCATTGAAATCTCCTGCACCGTTATCCATAATAAGACCTTGCGTAATTAATCCACTATTTACATCATAAAGGTTTATATAAGTTAAAGTGGAAGACCCATTTGCTTCTGTGGTTGCTTGCAAATATTGTTTTGCAAGTGCTTCACTTGTAATAAAAGTTTGAGATGTTGAAGTAAAGTAGGTATAATTCTTAGTTGAATCATTAGAATCTATTTTTTCAACTTGGCACAAGTTTTCATAAGCGTTTGTTGAATAATACATTTTTATTGATTTGTATTGCCTTAGTTTGTAAGATGTTGTGTTTTCAGAAACGGAAACAATTATGCAATATTTATATTCGCTTTCCGCTTCAAGTGAATTATAGTAAGTATTGTAGGTAACTTTATTGTTGCTGTCTACGCTAGAATCGCGATAACTATATGTGAAAACTCGATTATTATAGAAAATATTTTTTCTTGCTGAATCAAAGGTTAATGCACTTTCAGAAACAGCATTTTCGTTATAAGTGTAATAATTATCTTCAGTGGCGTTATAATAAATATTGCTTTTGCCACTTGCCTTATATACTGCATGAGAAGATATTTCAGGTGTGTTTAAATTATAGGCAGTGAGCAGGCTATTTTCAGGAACCACAATTGAAAGGATGATGTTTGTTGTAACATATCCGTGCATATCTTCTTTTGTTGAAACGGTTTTAATAATTTCGTATGGCACATTTGAATTTGCTAAATCTTCGGCTGTTCCAGCTGTGGCTCTTTTAACAACAACATTAATGCTTGAAGATTCTTCAAATTCAGTTCCAATTACGCCACATAAAACTTTATCTGATTGCTCAACAAACAATGTTTTTGTGATGCTTCCATTAAAGTTTACATTTTGCATTGTGGCATTATGGAAGGAATATTGAATATTGTTATCGCTATCTTGTTTGCTAAATATAAGGCACATATTATGCTCTAAACCTAAAACGCTAAAATTAGAGCCGTTAATATTAATGGTGATAGAAATTGTTCTGCCATCATCTTTTGAAAGGGTGATGGTTTGGGTTTCTTTTGTGATAGTGCCACCATCGAGTTTTATAATTGGAGTAAACACTTGACCATCATCGAAGATATCGGTTAAAGAATAAACATCGGTTGTGTCGGTTTTATACACACCATAATTTGAACCATTAACAAGATGATAAGTGTTTCGGTCAACCCCAATTGCGTAAACACCGATAGTGTAGCCATCTAGAAAATGATTAGAATTAGAATTAAAGAAATCATCGCCTGCAAAAACAGTTCCAGATTGTGTGAAGTTCTTTACTTTTGTAAAGTTTGCATAAAAAGTAAATCCGTTTAAATTGCGATTTGCCACAACGGTAATAGTAGAAGGGGATTTATCTTCTTCCACTAAATTTAAAACATCATTTTCTTTAGATGTTTTTGCAATATTTAAGGTTTCATAGAATAGATTGTTTTTATTTAAACTAGAAACTTTTGCGTTTGAAGAAATAAAAGGTATTTTAGAGTTTGTGTTTTCTCCGTTATAATAAGTTACCACATTAAACACATTGGCGTTTTCATTTTCTAAAACAGCGGTGCGTGAAATTTCTTCATTTATAAAATTAAAATACGAAGATATTTTTGAAGGCAGGGTGTTAGCTAAAGCAGAATAGCCGGTGGCTTTTTTGTTTGTTGTAAAACTAGAAAGTGCATAATCTGAATTTTCGGTTAAATTTCTAGAAACATTAACAACTCTTCCTTCTGGGAAATAGCCTTCTAGGTAAGTAACAACTCCATCATTTGGATTTGGAGTGATGGTTTTGCTGATTTTATTAAAATAATATGCGTTTTCGTTATAAGTTAAATAGCCAACATTTTTAAGGTCGTCTGCACTATTAGGAGAATAAACCGAGAATGCAAGTTTTACGGCTGTGTAGGTAAGGGTAGAAGAATATGCACTATTTCCCCTAGTGTCAGTATTAGATATTGCACGAACTTTTATAGATCTTGTGGTTGCCGTGCCTCTTAATTTTGGGTTGAACACAACCACATATTTTTCTTGTGGTAAAAATTGTTCAACAGAACCAACAGAATATTTGCTTTCGCTCTTTTCAATTCTAATATAATCTGAAGAATATCTATTGCCACCATCTTTACTATCTGTAAAATAAATGGCATTTGTATTTAAAACTGTTTTGCCACTTGCGTCTTGTTCGTAAAGATAAACGCTACTATCAATTTTCAAATAGAAAGTGATAGGCGTTCCATCAACAACAACTTCATAGCTAGGGTATGTGATATAATTTATATTGCTAGGAACAAGTCTATAAAGAATAATGCCATTATCACCAATCCAATTTGTTCCGTTATACGAAGGGGTGGCTCCACGATAAGTGTGATCAACAATCCATTGTCTATCATTATCTATTAAAGTTTTTTTAGCAAATATAGAAGCGGGGTTTGCGGTATAAAAGTTTTGCCCAACATATTGCTCATCGGCAAAAGGATAGTATGTGTTTGCACTAGAAACATAATAAGAAAAATTCCAAGAAATAGAACCAGTGATATTTGGATCTATTTCTTTTTCGCTAGAGCCACTAACTTCTTTTGCATAGTTGTAATAAAGTTCAGGCGCTTCAATTCTTAAATTTCCACTATCGTCAAATGAAGCGTTATTTGTTTCAATGCCTGCATCGCAACCAACAAACATGGTGATAGATGCCACAAACAAAATAAGCACCATTAAAACTCGTGCCAAAATTGATTTTGAATTTATTGTTTTTCTTTCCGCATTTCCCATTTTATTTAATCCTTCGTATTTAGTTTTTTCTTTTTTAATTTATAAATACTTTATAATATATAAATATATTATCATATTAAGTCGAATAAGCAAAATGAATTGCTTTAAAATTAAAAAAAATATAAAAATTTTTTAATATAAGACACACTGTTGTCTTGTTTAATTGTTTAAAATAAATTCGAACAAATGTTCAATAAAAACTTTTTTAATTTTTTTGTAAAAAGTTGTCACAAAAGTGATTGTATTTTAATTTAATGGGTTACAATGTGGCTAAGAAAGCAAAAAAACTAAATAAAAAAAAGAGGTTGAAAAAATGGAAATGCAAAACAATAATAAGGTTTTATTATCGAAAAAAAACCGCAAAAAATACTTAATAAACATAAAAAAGTTGCAAAAAAATGATAAAAATGGCGTTTTTGATAATTTATCTGCAGTTAAAGCAGAGGATAATAAAGTTGTTCTAGAAGAGTTTTTAAACATGAAAATTTGGGTAAAAACATTGCTTTCTATTTTTGGAAGTTTGCCAAATATTATTAAACTAATTGATTCAATTTTAAGCAAAAATGCAACTAATCCTTTTGGAACTAGTATGTATGATTCCACAATGAATCAAATAGATAAAGTTATTAATCTTTACGACCGAAAGAATAAAATGCTTAATATTTATTTGCTTATTAAAAAAATTATTAGTGATGCGAGTGAAGAAGATAAAAAATTGATTAGTTATAAATTTGTGAACAAAATAACAATTCCTGCAATGGCTCAAAAATTTAATTGCACGCCAAGAAATGTTTTTAGAAAAATTAATAATTTAATTGATAAATTAACTGCCAGCACAATAGAAAGAGGGTTTACAATTTGTTTTATTGAATCTCAGCTATCAAGTGAACCATGGATAATGGAACAATATAATTCATTTAAAAACGAAGAAATAAAGAAAAAGCTAGTTTAGGTTTATAGAAGGTTATCATCTTCGTCTATATCTAGGTCTTCAAGAGATAACTTTGGTGTTTCAAATATTTTAGAATTCGTGTTGTGCTTTTTATAGAATGTTTTATCTTTAAAAAGTTTAATTGGTGTTTTTGATTTTATATTAGAGTTTAAATTGTTAGAATTATTGTTTAAGTTTTGCGCAATTGCATTATTATTCAATTCTAATTTTTTATGATTATGCTTGTTTTTTATTAAAATCACTAAAAATATAACAACTATTGGAACACAGATTAATGCTATTAACACTGCTTTTAATGTTGATGAAATTTCAACATTTTCATATTCGCTTTCTGCGCTTAAAGTAGTAGGTGCTTCGTTTGGCGTGTTTAAGTTTTCAGATTCTGTGCTTAGTGGAATGTCTGAAAGAAGAGAAGCTCTTTCGCTATAAATATATCCATAAAAAATTTCAGTTGGGCTATTCTTTGGTGTGTATTTAGCATAATACCAAATGCTTGATGTGCCACCCTCGGGAATTTCTCCTGATAAGCTTGCAATATATTCAATATTTTCTGTTCCAGCTAGAATGTCGGTAACAGTGTTACTATTGCTTATTGTTGGTGAAAATCGCATTTGTGTGCTGGAAGATGTTTTTATATTTAGGCTAACATTTGTTAAAAATGGAGTTGTGGGAGTGAAAGAAACTAAAGAAACACTTTGTGGCAGGCAATATCCTATAAAATTTAGATATCTAACTTTTAAATATTTCTCACTGCTTTCCAGCACAAAAACAAAATAACTTTTCGGAATTTCAAAATAAATATTTTCATAGCTTAAATTTGAAGTGTTGTCAGATTTAAAAAATAAGCATCCTGAGTTTGCTTTGGCGTAAACGCTTTCTTGCTCAGAAGAACCCATTGCGTAAACATTATAAGATAAAGAAGTGTTAAAATATAAAATATTAAATAATCTAAATGAGATAAAAAATAAAATAGATATATTTTTAATTAGTTTTTTCATATTTAAATTTTAGCAAATTTGCAAAGGTTCTTAGCAATGAAGTAGATAATGGATTTTAGGTGATTTTGTTAACTTAATAGTTAAAAAAGAAAAATATGTTAAAAAACTAAAATTGTTAAAAATTGAAAAAATTTAGCACTTTTTTAATAAAAATTGTGTTAATTTGCAGTTTTTAAGGGCTAGTATATGAAAAATAAAAGAAAAATTACTAAAATTGTAGAAGAGTTGATAAGAAGAAAAAATACAAAAATTGCCAAATACAACACGGGTGAAAAGGTGCATAAAAAACAGTTATTGTTTCATAAATGTACTAAAAGAAATCGTTGGGTGTTTGGTGGTAATAGAACGGGTAAAACAGAATGTGGGGCAGTGGAAGTTTTGTG
>JAFSXW010000020.1 GCA_017443885.1 Clostridia bacterium
GTAGGTTTCATTATCACTAGCAACACTTTTAATGCTATTTTTAGCGTTCACAAGGTTTTCGTTATTATTAAAAGCTGGTTTTATGTTTAACGAATTTTGCAAATTTTGTTGCCTTGCCTGTGCAACAGTTTCAGTTTTTTCTGGTCTAGATAATGTTGATTCCATCGCATAAATATTATCGCCTTTTTGATAAATAGTGATAAAGCCATCTGCCTTTTTAACAAAAAAGTAGTTATTAATTCCACTAACAACAGCTTCGCCATTAATTTTATACATTGTGTAATTGCCACTCGAGCCCGCAAAATAAAGACTCATGCCACGGCTTAAAGCAAAATCGAAATAATTGATATCTGTTGGTGTTATGCCAACATCGCCAAATCTTTTATAACCTGCTTTATTATTGGTGTGAATTTGCGTGTAGCCATTATTTAATTCATAAACAAAGTTGCTAACTATGCTAGCCTCTTTTGTTGTGGCTCTAACCATATCAACTTCACTTGTTATTTGTGTGCGAACCAAATAATATCCATTTATAACAGGCGAGATATTTGAATATGAACCTTTATCGATAATATTGCCATTATAATCTGCAATTCCAATATCCGAGCCAGAAATAAAAGAAAAGTAATTTTCAGCAAAACTATTGCTAGTTACCCTGCAAGTTTCTATATCAAAATTGCCAAAATCCAATTTTTTGCCTTGAAAATCAATTGGTGTTATTTTATAGCGAACAACATTAGTTGATGCACTCACATCTTTAAGGCACAATAATTTTTCATTAACATAAGCCAAAATTTCACCGTAGTCACGGTAATTGTATTCCACCACACTCTCTAAATTAGAAGATTGTAAATACCTTGCCACAACCTCGCTTGTTTCTAACCCGCTATTGTTATATTGAATTTTATAATCATTTTCAGCAAAAATTTTTGTGCCAACCAAAAGCACAAATCCATCTAATTTGCTTTCTTTAATTTCAATAAATTCATTTTTATAAGAAATGTTTTTAACCAGCGCCCCATTTGCCGTGTTAATAACGCTACATTCTTGAATAACGGGCTTAAATTTATTGTTATCTCTTGCAATATTTATAGTTGGCACATCTTCCTCGGTTGCAAAAGATAATTTATTAATAAAAACTTTATTCTCGCTAATTAAAGTTAGATTATATTCTTCAACAGAATAATACTTTGTTTCTCCAACATAATAATCATAAATATCATCATCAATTAATGCAGTAAGTTTGCCATAAACTAAAGGATAATCGAATTTATAGCCATCTAATTCAGAAGTGCTAGATGTTGAAATTATATTTTCTTTTGTGATAGCAGCATCAAGAGAGTTTGCATTTAATTTATAAACAACCGATTTTTTATTCGTTTTTATTGCAAAATAATTAAAAGATAAAGAATAATCTAAAATAACTTCCCCACTAGCAAGTTTATTTTCTGCAGAAAAATCATAAAACTCACCACTAGTTAAATTTAACATCTTAAATTTATAAGATGTGCTATGCAAAGAATCAGAATAAGTGGTTTCATAAATCTGGATAAAATATCCATTTACAAAACTATATCTAATTGTGTAAGTTAAATTATCACTCGCATCCAAAAACGCATTAAAATCATTAAATGAAAAAGAAACAGAACCAACCCTTTCTTTTGTTTCTAAATTTATTATAAACGCATCACTATAATCACTTAGATTATTGCTAACTAATGCATATTTATCATAAACCTCAAAAACACGGGTGTATAACGAATCGCCACTGCCTTCTATTTGTTCTAATTCGCCATCACTAATTTTATAAATTGCCATAGTGTCTGTTGCGCCAACAACTTTTTTGGCAACCACATAATCGCCCACAACATCGTAAATATTATATAACGAACCAACATCACTTGCAGACACCAAAGAAACAGGCTCAGTTGTTTTAAGCGTCTGCATACCATTTTCAATGCTTGTTATAAAATCCTTTTCTTCCTCTGTGTAGGTAGGATTAATTGGCAATGGTTCAGCTGGTTTTTTATTTAGTAAAAAAATAGCACCAAAAGCCACAGCGCTAATCACAACCACGCTCACCAAAAAGAACAATAAACTTCTTGTTATTTTCTTCATAAATGTTCCCTCTTAGTTTATCCAAAATTTGTTATATATATTATATATTAAAATAAAATAATATCAAAATAAAATGCGGTGTTTTTCTATTATAAAACAAAAAGCAATATGTAAAATTTAAGTTAGTTTTAAGAATTAATTACATTTTAAAAACAACATCTTCACAAAAATTTTCTATCTATTTTTTGCAGTTTTTATTAATTATTTTTAAAAATATTTATAAATTTTAATAATTTATATATGTTTTTGCAGTTTTTTAAACACGCAAAAATAATATAGAAAAGTATTTTTATTATAAATAAATTAATAAAAACCATATAAAATAAAAAAAGTTTTTATACTATCTAAAAAAAACAATATCAAAAAGTAAAAAATATTATAACTGTTTTTTCTGAAGAAATATATTGCATTTTTCACTTACTTTTATATTTATAAATGCAACCCTTTATGTAAAACAATATAAAAACAACAATAAAAAAAGCACTAAATTTTAGTGCTTAAAATAATAAAACTTGGGATTGTGTTTTTAGTTTTTATTAAATTTTATAGATATATCTTCCGCAGTTTTCACATTCGATATAATGATTGGTTTCTAACTCTTTAATTTTTCCAACTGGAACTTCCATATGGCAACCACCACATCTGCTATTAGTAAAAGGCACAAATATTGGAAATATTTTGCCTTCACTTTTAGATTGATATTTTGCCATCATATCAGGTTTTACTTTTTTCTTTTGAGCCTGAAGTTCTTTTAAAAGAGTTTCAATTTGGGGTTCAATTTGTTGTTTAGCCTTTTCATATTCTTGTTTATAAAATATAAGATTTGACTTTGCTGTTTTTGCATTTTTCATTAGTTGTTCAAAATCTTTATTAATTGAAACAAGTTTGTTTTGGATATTTGTTAACTCTCTTTCAATTTTAGATAACACTTCTGCTAATTTTGTGGCTTCTTCTTCATTTTGTAAAAGTTCATCCTCTGTGTTATTAGAAGCTTTTAAAATCTTTTCAATTTTCTCCACAACTTTTTCTTGCTCTTGCTTTAGCTTATTTATCATTTGCAATGTTTTTGATGCAGATTCATCAAGCACTATAATTTTAGATTGACTATCTCTCATATATTGTTGCATTTGATTTGCTTTTGCTCGATTTTCATTATTTTGCAATTCTGCATTTCTTTTTCTTAATTTACTATCAAGCTCCTGATATTTTAATAATTCTTGCATAATCTTCTCCTTTTTTATTGCTTTTTATAGTTAATTGCTTGTTATTTTGAGTTTTTTTAATTACCTAAAAAATCTTTTAGTTTTTTGCTTCTAGATGGATGTTTCAATTTTTTAAGAGCTTTTGCTTCAATCTGCCTAATGCGTTCACGCGTAACATTAAACTCTCTACCAACTTCTTCAAGTGTTCTAGGGTGACCATCATCAATGCCGTATCTTAGCATAATAACTTTTTGTTCACGAGGCGTTAAAGTGTTTAAAACATCTAATAATTGTTCTTTAAGCATTAAAATTGTTGCACTATCACTAGGGTTCACAGCGTTTTCATCTTGAATAAAAGTTCCAAGGTTGCTATCTTCTTCTTCACCAACTGGAGTGTCTAGTGAAATTGTGTCTTGGCTAATTTTTTGAATTTCGCAAACTTTTTCTTCACTAATACCCATTTCTTTGGCTATTTCTTCAGTTGTTGGTTCTCTGCCCAATTCTTGCACAAGTTGTTTAACAACTCTGCTTAATTTATTTATTGTTTCATACATATGAACAGGGATTCTTATAGTTCTTGCTTGATCGGCAATCGCACGAGTGATGCTTTGTTTAATCCACCATGTTGCATAAGTTGAAAAACGATAACCTTTGGTGTAATCAAATTTTTCAACAGCCTTCATTAAGCCAAAGTTGCCTTCCTGAATTAAATCTAGGAAAAGCATTCCACGACCAACATATCTTTTTGCAATAGAAACAACGAGCCTTAGGTTGCTTTCGCTAAGTTTATGCTTTGCTTCTTCATCACCTTCTGCCATACGCTTAGCAAGTTCTATTTCTTCTTCCTGCTTTAAAAGAGGCACTTTGCCTATATCTTTCAAATACATTTTCACTGGATCATCAACATTAACTTGGTTTGCAAGTTTTTCTAATTCCTCATCATTTTCCATTAATGTTGTTTCAACAATTTCAATTCCTGCTTCACTAAATTTTTGCAAAATTTCATCTATTTCTTCTGTGTTTAGTTTTGCAAATCTTTCGCTAACTTCTTCAATCGTGATACTGCCTTTTTTCTTGGCTTTTTCTATCATTCTATTTAGTTCTTGTTCTACTTTTTCTTTCTTTATCATAAATCCACCTTCTTAAGCTTTATTTTACTCACAATATCTGCAATTTCAGTTATTATTTTCTT
Organism: Clostridia bacterium; assembly: GCA_017443885.1. Lineage (GTDB taxonomy): Bacteria > Bacillota > Clostridia > Christensenellales > UBA1242 > UMGS2070. The sequence continues at coordinate 4,513 of JAFSXW010000020.1, forward strand.
TCTTTCAGTGTTATCTTGTTCTTCTAAAAGTTGCTTATTTAAAAACTCCAAGCGAGAATCTAAATATCCTTTGTAAATAATCCAAAGTGAATCTTTAAAATATTTTGCTTCACTTTCTTCATCTCCATAGGCCATTTCATAATTTAAAACTTCGCTGAATAATTCTTCATGCCGGCCATATAATTTTTCTCTGCAACTTTCTATCATTTGCTTTGTTGAAACACTGTTTTTACTTTCCTCTATTGCTCTTGCAATATCAACATATTCTTCACCAACAAAAATGAATGAAATATCGTTATTAAAATGAGCAAATGGCTTTAAATGCATCATGCACGAAAGCACAAATTTTTGTGCTTTTAAAGACGCACTATCAATAGTGTCAACTGCTTGCCTTGTGTATTCTTCTTTAATAACAGGCGTTTTTAAAGCAGGCGAAACTCCTGATAATTGCCTTTTTAAAAAATCAACATTAGTGTTACTAACTTCACTGACAACATCAATATAAACCTCTCGCTCAACATCACTAGGAATTTCTCTTAAAACTTCAAGAGCATTTTCTATGTATTTGCTTTTGCCATCTTTTGTTGATAAATCACTCTGTTTTCTCACTAATTCTAGTTTAAAATCTAGCAGAGGCAATGCTTCTTTTAAAAGTTTTATATAGGCATCTTTGCCTTGTTTATTAATAACATCATCTGGGTCTAGACCTTCTGGAAGGCTAACAACTTTCACATTTAGGCCATTTTCTTTAAGAATTTCTAGCCCCCTTATCGTTGCCTTTTGGCCAGCAAAATCGCCATCATAACAAATTAACACATTGTCTGTGAATCGCTTTATTAGTTTTGCTTGGTTTTCTGTAAGTGCGGTTCCCATGCTTGCCACAGCTGTTGTGAAACCTGCTTTATGCAGGCTAACTACATCCATCTGACCTTCAACAATTATTAAATATTTAATAGGGTCTTGCGGATTATCTTGTTTATGCTTTTTCACAAGATTTATTCCATATAATGTTTTGCCTTTTGAAAACAGCATTGTTTCAGCAGTGTTAATGTATTTGGCAAAATCAACTTTTTTTTCTAACACCCTGCCACAAAAACCTATCACATTTCCCATAATATCTATTAGTGGAAAAACTAGCCTTTTGCCAACCGAATCATACATTTCGCCCCTATCATTTAGTTTAGCAACACCGCTATCTAGAATTTCCTTTTCAGAAAAGCCTTCACTTTTAAGGTAACTTATAATTTCAGTGTAATCAATTGAAGCTCCAAGCCCAAACTTTGCCGCAATCTCTCTAGACACATGCCTTTGATTTACTAAATAATTTAAAGCTTCTGGATTTTTCCCTTCAAATAAATTTTTATTATAATGCTTTGCAGCCGATTTCATTAAAGCTATAAGCCTATCTTTATGCTTTTTCTTTTCAGCAATATCTTCCTTAAGATTTCTGTTATTATCGCTAAAAGATGGCACCTGCATATTAACTTTTTCTGCTAAAATGGAAACAGCACCCATATAGTCCACCGATTCCATTTCCATAACAAATTTAATAACATCTCCACCAACTTTACACCCAAAGCAATGATAAAATTGGTCAACTTCATTCACAGCAAAAGAAGGCGTTTTTTCACCATGAAATGGACACCTTGCCCAATAAGTTCGCCCCTTCCTTTCAAGCGGAATATACGAGCCTATAACACCCACGATATCATTTTTCGCCTTTAACTCTTCTATAAACTTGCTAAATTCAGTGTTTTCCAAATAAAACCTTCTTCACTTTAATAAAAATAGTAAATTTTGCATAAAATAATAATTTACTATTTTTAGTTAAACACTTTATTATTCGCCAAAAATTTTAAATTCCCTTTATTATTTTAAAAATATTTTTTTAAAATAATTGCCCGCTTTATGCGGGCATAAATTAAAACTCTTTTTCTTCACTAATGCTTTTATAAAGGAACTTGTTTTTCATAAAATCTTCTTTTAATTCTTTTCTAAAAGCCACATATTGCTTTATATTATTTCCGCCCATACTTTTAAAAAAGCCATCATTTAAATCCTCTATAAGTTCACCATATGTTATATAGTTCAAATTTGAAAGCTGTGGTTGTTTAAGCATATAATATAATTTTTTAGGAATAAAAGCATTAAGATTGGCATCAATACAAAGTTCTTCGCCAGCATCTTTATTTGTTTCAATCCATGTATGATAAACAACATCTTCATCACAAAATGTTTTAGTGTACGCTGTTGCAAGCATTGTGTTAGGTGAGTTCATAATTGTCATAAGCTGCATACTATCGAAATGGCAATTATGTTTATTAATATCATATTCTAAATATTTTAAAAAATGTTTAATATCTGGATCTATTTTTATATTGTTTTCTGCAAAACTTTTTCTTAAAGCATTGCTTACTTTTGTGATTTTAAACTCTTCTTCAAATAAAGGCTCATTTAAACTTTTATTTTTTAAACCAACAATTAAAGCTTTGTTTTCAATTTTTGCTTTGTAGTAATTGGAATTCTTGTTTAATCTGTTAATAAAAATATCTAAACGCCTAAAATTAGATGTATAAGCTTCTATAATTTGCAAAACCAACATATTATCAAGATAAAAACTTTTATATTCATCTTGCAATTTTAACATTTTATTTTTTGCTCTATAATAACCGGGAAATAAAAACTTAAACTTTTTTAAAACAACATCATAATAATCGGATTCTGCCATTGCAGATTGAAAACGATTGCGTAAACCTTCATTTTCTTCTTCCTTAGCCCTAAACAATTGATAAAACGTTGCAATTTCGGCATAAGTGCTTTTATATAAATCATAATTCTTTACTTTTTCTCTAAGAGCTTTATCACTCACTTATTCGTGCCTTCCCTTATACAAATTTTTTAGCAGCAAAATAATATCACATCTCACCCAATCTGTCAATACCTGCCATTATTCATGCATTTAGAAAGGAGCAAGGCAGCAAAAAAATAAGAATACAAAAAGTCGCCTTGAAGTTAAGATGAAGAAGAAAGAAAATAAGAAGCCATCTAGATAGAGCGTACTTATTGTACGTGACTTCTAGTAGCTTCTTAATTTTCTGCAATTATTCGCTTAAATTCGAGGCGACTTAATATTAGCTTGCGCTGCAGCAAGACGAGCAATAGGAACTCTAAATGGAGAGCATGAAACATAGTCTAGACCAATAGAGTGGCAGAATTCAATAGAACTTGGATCCCCACCATGTTCACCACAAATACCAACATGAAGA
>JAFSXW010000021.1 GCA_017443885.1 Clostridia bacterium
ATCAAAAACCTGACTAGCCATAATTCTAGTTTTTAAATTTTTTTCACTATTATCAAAATAACTTTTAACTCGGTTTCTTAATTTTTTTGCTTTGCCAACATAAATAACCACGCCATCGGCGTTTTTCATTAAATAAACACCACTAGAAAGAGGCAAAGATTTAACCTTATTTTGCAATTTTCCTAAATTCAAATTTTCCATCAACTTAATTATACCAATTTTTTTTATTTTCACAATAAAAATAGCCATTTGAAAATGGCTATTTTTAAATTCTTTTAATATCACAAACATTTGTGTTTTAATTTAATTTGCCTTATGCTCTGTTTTAATCCACTTGTGCAAGGCGTGCTTGTTGGTCGGCAACTTGAAGAGCTTCTATCATTTCATCTATATCGCCGTTCATAAAATTATCTAGGCTATAAAGCGTTAGGTTTATTCTATGGTCGGTAACCCTATTTTGTGGGAAGTTATATGTTCTAATTTTTTCACTTCTATCGCCCGTGCCAACTTGTGTTTTACGCTTTTGGGCATATTCGGCATCAGCTTGCCCCTGATAATAATCATATAGTTTTGCTTTTAGCCAATTTAGTGCTTTTTCTTTGTTTTTAATTTGGCTTCTTTCGTCTTGGCAGGCAACAATAATTCCTGTTGGCTTATGTGTAATTCTTATTGCGCTTTCTGTTTTATTAACATGCTGACCACCAGCGCCACCACTTCTATATGTTACAATTTCTAGATCTTTTTCATTAAGTTCAATATTAACATTTGTTGCTTCTGGAAGCACGGCAACCGTGGCGGTGGATGTGTGAACTCTTCCTTGGCTTTCTGTTTCTGGCACTCTTTGAACTCTATGCACACCACTTTCAAATTTAAATTTTGCATAAGGGCTATTGCCTTTAACCATAAATGTAACTTCTTTAACGCCACCTGCCTCGGTGTAGTTTCCATCTAACTCTTCGCAAGTTAGCCTATGCTTTTCGGCATATAAATAATACATGCGCTTTAATTCTGCTGCAAAAAGCCCCGCTTCATCTCCACCAGCACCTGCTCTAATTTCAATGATAACATTTTTATCATCATCTTCATCTTTTGGAAGAAGTAAAATTTTTAAATCGTTTTCAAGTTCTTCACCCTTCTTTTTTAGCATTTGCCATTCTTCTTCAAGAAGAGCAATCATCTCTTCTTCACTTTCTATTTTTTGAAGTTCTAAATTCGCACTTTTATCTTTTTCGCACTTTTCATATTCTTCATATTTTTCAATAATTGGGGCAAGTTCGGCATGCTCTTTAACGAGTTTTTGCCACTGCTGTTGGTCTGCTAGAATTTCTGGATCACTTATTTTTTTTGTTAGTTCTATAAATTTTTCTTTTAAAATTTTTAATTTTTCTAACATTTTTTACTCTCCTTTAACGCTGGCTCTTATCATTCTGTCTATGCCTGCGTAATCTTTTTTCACTATTATATTTTCAAAATCTTTTTCAAGCATTTTAGATATTTCTTTGCTCTGATTTATGCCTATTTCAAAATAAACTTTTCCGCCACCATTTAAATGCTTTGGAGCTTCTTCTATTATTCTTTTATAAAAATCAAGGCCGTCTTCCCCGCCAATAAGTGCTAGTTTTGGCTCATGACATTTAACTTCCACATCTAAATTTTTAAAATCGCTATTTTTAATATACGGAGGATTAGAAATTATAACATCAAATTTTTCGTGAATTTTATTAAACAAATTGCTTCTAACTATTTTAGCACTTACATTTAATTTTTTTAAATTTTTCTTTGCAACTTTTAACGCTCTTGTTGAAACATCACTTAAAACAACATTTTTTGGTTTTGCCTCTTTTAAAATAGTAAGCCCAATTGCACCAGACCCCGTGCATAAATCTAACACAGTTTTATTATTTAAATTATCACTAATTGCCCACTCAACCAAAAGTTCTGTTTCTGGCCTTGGCGATAAACAATGCTTGCTTACATAAAAATCTCTACCATAAAATGATGCACTGCTTAAAATAAGCGTAAGAGGATATCCTTTGGCACGCTTTCTAGCAAGTGTTAAAATTTTCTTTTCCTTTTTTTTACACACTTCTTTATCACTATAAACTTCACTTCTTGGTAGCCCTAAAACAATACTAACTAAAAATTCAGCATCGCTTTTTTCGCTTATTTTTGCGTCATTTAAAATGCTAATAACTTTTTTTGTTAAGGAAGATACCTTCATTTTACCACCTTATTAAAAAAAATTCGTGCACACAAAATCTGCACGAAAAAATGCAAACTAATAATATTTAGTTTGCTTAAAATGAATTTGCTATCTATTAGCGTAGCGTTTATTGAATTTATCAACTCTTCCGCCGGCATCAACAATTTTTTGAGCCCCAGTGAAATATGGATGACATTTAGAGCAAATATCAACTTTTATAACATCACCTTTTTTAGTTGTGCCTGAAACAAATTCGTTGCCACAAGCACAAACGAATTTAGCTTCATGATATTCTGGATGGATATTTTCTTTCATCTTTTTTGCCCCCTAAATAATTTGCGTGTTTATTTTAATATAATAATTAGGGTTTGTCAAGTGTTTTAAAGAATTTATATTTTTTATAAACTAATAAGTTTCCGGAGCACAAAAAACATAAGTGTCTAGGCTATTTTCATTAATAAAATTTGTAATATCTGCTGGCATAGGACTAAATAAAAAATGCATAAGAAACCCCCTTATGCATTTATTTTCTGCCTTATTTTAAGTTTTATGCAAATTTTATTATACTAATTGCCTATATCATTTCTTCTTCATCAAAAGAATAACTTAAAACATCATTGCCTTTTAATCGATTTAATTCTTGCTCAACTAAAATTTTATATTCCTTGGCATCTCTTATAATTCTTAATTGATTTTTAAAAAGTTTAACAACTTTTTTCTTAAACAACTTTCCATCATCTTCGAATGGAGAAGTAATTTGTGGAACTTGACCATCTAAATCTAAATTTACACTTGGCATATTTTGATCTAAATAATCGTTGATCTCTTTGGTGTTATCATCTATTATCATGCTTAATATTGCGTCAACGGTTTCATAGCCACTAGATTGAGGATTCACAAAAACAACTTCCCAATCTGAAACCCTGTTTATAAAACTTGCAACATCATTTAATTTTTTTTCCATAAATTAACTCGCCTTTTCTATTTCTAGCTTAATTTTAAACTAAAAAATACATAAGTGTCAACATTAATGACTAATTATAATGGTAATTTTTTAACAATTTTCACAAAATCTCCTGCCCCAAGAAGTAAAATAGTATTATTTTTACTTGCGTGGTTCATAATTGCATTAAATAATTCATCTTCATTATCTAAACTTTGCGCCGGCAATAACAATTCATTGCTTTTTTGTGCTAAATGGGTGTGTGTTATGCCTGGCATAGGTTCTTCTCTCGCCGGAAAAATCGAATAATACGCCCTTTCGTCTGCATCTTTCAAACTATAAATAAAATCATCAAAAAGTGATGCTGTTCTTGAATAGGTGTGTGGCTGAAAAATTGCAAAAAGCTTACCTTTAGTGAAAATTTTTGCCGTTTTTATGCTTTTTTCAATTTCTTTCGGATGATGTGCATAATCTAAAATTACTAGCGCTCCATTAATACTTCCAACTTTTTGAAAACGCCTATCCACGCCTGTAAATGAAGTAATACTTTCTGAAATTTTCTCTAAACTAATTCCTAAATTAACACAAACAAGCATGCTAGCTATCGCATTATATATATTGTGTTTCCCTAAAACAGATAGTTTCACTCGCTTTTTTATTGCCCCATCTAAAATAGGTTCAAAGCTAAAAGTGCCATCTTCTTCGCCTATAATATTTACGGCATTTAAATAGCCTTTATTTTCAAGCGAAAATTTATATTTTTTTCTAAATGCTGGCAGTTTTATAAGGTTTTCATCGGCATTTGCAACAATAAAACCACATTTTTGCGTATTTTTTGCAAATTTTAAAAATGATAATTTGATATTTTCTAGTGTTTTAAAATAATCTAAGTGATCAGCATCTATGTTTAAAATAACACTTATCGTTGGGCTTAGATACAAAAAATTATCTTTATATTCGCATGCTTCTGTAACAAAAAATTCCTTGCCTCCCACCCTTGCATTGCCACCAATGAAAGAATAATTGCCCCCTAAATGCACTGTTGGATTTAGCCCGCAATCTATTAAAATTTTGGCTATCATTGCTGTCGTTGTTGTTTTTCCATGTGAACCAGAAACTGCAATCACCGTTTTATATTCACTTGCTATTTCATTTAAAAATTCGGCTCGTTTTAAAGTTTTAATTCCTAAAATTCTAGCTTCTTTCAGTTCTATGTTATCTTCACTAATTGCACTAGAAAACACCACAATATCTGCCCCAAAAACATTTTGTGGCTTATGTTGTAAGTAAAATGTTGCCCCTATTTCTTCTAACCCAATTATCTCATCATTTTTAGTGATATCAGATCCACTAACTTCTGCCCCAAAACTAATTGCTAGCCTAGCAAGAGCACTTAAACTTATTCCGCCTATGCCGATAAAATGAATATGTTTGTTTTTAAAATTCATACAACACATTTTATGTTTAAAAAACTAAATAAGTTAAAGACAAAATTAAAAATAAAGAAAAAAAACGGAAACTCGCTTTTAAGCAAGCCCGTTTTGCAAAACCTAATTAATTATTTATTAATTATACAGCAGTTTTTTGTGCTTCAGCAAATGCTTTTAAGATTAAATCTTTAAGCATTTCTCTTGTTTCAGTGTTTGCAGGATGAACAACATCTCTATATTCGCCTTCACTAGTTTTTCTGTTTGGCATAGAAATGAAGTATTCGCCTTCAACTTTGCTTTCAATTACTTTGATATCGTGAACAACGATGCTATCATCAATAGTAAGTGATACGCTTGCCCTGATTTTGCTTGTTTCGCTTTTAACTAAACGAACTCTAATGTCTGAAATTTTCATATTTTTGCTCCTATTTTCAGTTTATTACTAATATTTTACAAAACTTACAAAAAAAAAGCAAATATTTTTCAACAGTTTTACAACTTTTTTGTTAATATTTGCTTATTTTTCCTAGTTTTTAGTTAAATTTAATCTTTAAATAAACCTTTTTACCTTTTTTAGCCACAACATCTTTATCTGTTTTTATCATAAGGTTTAAGTCTGAAACTTTTTTATCATCTAAACTAATGCCATTTTGCTCGATAAGCCTTCTAGCTTCACCTTTAGAAGAAACCAGCCTTGCTTCAAGCAATAAGTCACACACATTTATTTCTTTTTGTGCTGTTTTAATAGAAACCGATTCCATATTTTCACTATTGCCATTTCCGCTAAAAAGTTCGCTGGCAGTTTTTTCACTAATCTTTGCCTTTTCTTCACCATGAACAAGTTTTGTTACTTCATATGCCATTATTTTTTTGGCTTGCCTAATATCGCCACTCATAATTTTTTCTATTTCTTCATTAGAAAAATCACTAAACCAGCGAAGAAGGGTTTTCACATCTTCATCACTTGTGTTTATAAAGTATTGATAAAAATCATAGGCGCTAAGTTTTTCTTCGCTTATCCACACTGCTCCACCACTGGTTTTGCCCATTTTCTCACCCTTGCTATTTAGAAGAAGTGGCGTGGTTAAAGTTTCAACTTGTTTATTATATTTTTTTCTAATTAAATCACAGCCAGCAACCATATTTGCCCATTGATCACTTCCGCCAACTTCAAGAGTGCACCCATATTTTTTATAAAGTTCTTCAAAATCGTGTGCCTGAACAAGTGAATATCCCATTTCTAAAAATGTTAGCCCACCACTAGCAAGCCTGGTTTTGCAAGCATCTGTTGAAAGCATCACATTAACATTAAAATGCGTTCCAACATCTCTTAAAAAATCAATATAACTATAATTCTTCATCCAATCATTGTTGTTAACTATTATTGCAGGATTATCACCATCTGTTTTTATAAACTTTTTAACAGTTTGCATAATTGCAGAAACATTGCCCTCAATAGCATCACTAGATAGCATTGTTCGCATATCTCTTCTGCCAGTTGGATCCCCAATATGCCCAGTGGCTCCGCCAAGAAGCAAAATTCCGTGGTGCCCAGCCTTTTGCAAATAACTAAATGTTCTAAGAGAGCAAAGGTGCCCAATATGAAGAGAGCTAGCAGTTGGATCTATTCCAAGATAGAAAGTTACTGGAGTTTTACTATTTAATATTTTTTTAACATTTTCTAAATCGGTTGCTTGATAAATAAGCCCCCTATCGCGTAAAAATTCAAATAAGTGTTCTCTTTTAATTTCCATAATTTTCTCCTAATAAGTTCATTAAATAATACCACATAAAAAAAATAAGTTCAACAATTTTTATGTTAAACTTATTTTGTTTTTTAAACTTTAAATGTAACTTTGCCATTTTCAATGATGTATGTTAATTTAGAGCAGTCATCAAAATCATTTTTAGCAGTAAATATCACAATTGTTTTTTTGCCAGAAAGACTACTGAGCACATCTTTCACATGCAGTTTTTCAGCTTCATTAAGAGTGTTTGGATATTCATATAAAACTAAAATATTGCTTTCTGCAATAATTCCCCTTGCTAGCGACAACAAAAACAATTGATACTCATCAAAACCTGTCATGTTTATATAGGTGCTAATGCCATCAGGAAGTGCCCTAATATCTTCATAAAGCCCAACAAGTTTTAAAGCCTTATTAATTTTAGATTTACTTTTGCAAACAAGCTTTAAATTAGTTTCAATGCTGGTGTTTAAAAATTCGGGCTTATAAGCCATTGTGTAAATTTGGGTTCTATAACTTTTTTTGTTGTATCCAAAAATGTCTATGCCATCAATTAAAACCCTGCCCTCTTGTGGCTTAATCTTTCTTGAAAGCAAATAAAACAAAATTCTTTTGCCTGATTTTTTTGCGCCCTTCACCACATTTATTTCGTTTGCCCTAAAGCTTATATCCACACCACTCACACGCCCAAAATATGGAGAAGACGAATCCGTGCAAGAATAAGAAACATTAACAAGGCTTAAATCTTCGGCACTAGTTGTGTCCACAATTTTGCCAAAAGATGTTAAATCTTCATCGCTCATAGAAAGAATAGTGTTTATTCTTCTTGTGCTAACATCTAGGTTTTCAACATCATAACTAATATTAATCATATCATTAATTAGTTCGGTGCACGAAAGTAAATAAGGCACAACTAAAAGATATGTTTCAAGGCTAATAGATGCCCCACTTAAAAGTTGAATTAAGAAGCAGGTAATTAAAAATATTATAGTTTTGTAAATAGCAAAAAACCAATTCGCTTTAAAATTGCTAATAAGATTTGTTTTCTTTCTATACCCTAAATATGTGTTTAGCCTATCGCTAAAACCTTTATAAAAATAATCACTTGCATTAACATCACTTATAAGAGCACGGCTGTCAACAGTGCTAGTTATATCTTTAAAGATATTGTCCATACCTTCTTTTTGTTTTTTGCTCACTCTTGCAAGAGCGCGATTAGTGTGAACTAAAATAATTAAATCAATTCCACCCAGTGCTAACACAGAAAGACCAACCCAAAAGTTTGCCGAAAACACAATAGAAAGCGTGATTACTAATTGAATGAGTTTTGAAACCTTACTAGCAATGGTATCTGCAAAACCAGTTACAGTTTCAACATCAGAGCCAACAATATTAACAATACTATTTTTACCAACTCTAGATATATCATCAAGCGAGCCACTAATAAGTTTGTTGTATATCTTGTTTTGAACTCTAGCATAATCCCTTCTAAACATTGCAAAATAGGCTCTATAATTTATATCCCAAATAAGTTGCCTAGCTAAATGCAAAATAAGTTCAATTAAAAGATAAACAACCGTCATCTTATAGTCGCCAGAGGTAACCGACAAAATAGCTTTTGCTGCAAAGATGGCGGCAATAGGAATAGTAATATAAGCCAAAACACTAGTTAAAAGTTGAAAAAAGAAACGCCAAAAAGATGGCTGAACAAGTGCTATATAATTCTTAATCTTCCCATTTTTCGTCATTTTGTTTTACCTATGTTTATTATAAAACATTATTCTTATATTTCAAAATGTTTTTTTGTGTTTTTATTTTGCTTGCTAAAAGTAAAACTTAATTATATAATAACTAGTGGAGAAAAATAATGTTAAGCGTTAAAAATATCACATTTACTGTTAAAGAAAACGGCAAAGAAACAACCATTTTAAATAATGTTTCTTTTAATTTTGAAGATGGCAAAACCTATGCTATCACCGGACATAATGGCAGTGGAAAAAGCACTCTCGCCAAAATTATTATGGGCATAGAAAAACCAACTAGTGGCACAATCACTTTTAATAATGAAGATATTTCTTCATATTCAATCACAAAGCGAGCAAAATTAGGCATTAGTTTTGCATTCCAAAATCCAGTTAGGTTTAAGGGGCTAACCGCCCTAGATTTAATAAAAGTGGCAAGTGGAAATAATGGCACTTTTAACGATTATTGCTCATATCTAAGTGCTGTTGGGCTTTGCGCAAGAGATTATTCATCTAGGGAACTAGATAATAAGCTTTCTGGCGGAGAACTTAAAAGAATAGAAATTGCTTCATGCCTTGCAAGGCGTGCCCCACTCAACATTTTTGATGAACCAGAAGCAGGAATCGACCTTTGGAGCTTTGATGCTCTCACTGGGATTTTTGAAAACCTAAAAAAACAAAAATGCACAAATATTATAATTAGCCACCAAGAAAAACTATTAAAAACTGCCGATGAAATTATTGTGATTTCAAACGGGAAAATAGAAGCGCATGGAAAACCAAGTGTTATTTTAAAAAATTTAAACACATCTTCTGTTTGTGCCAGATTAAAAGGAGGAAACAATGGAACTAACTAAAATAGATAAAGACCTATTAAGTGAAATTGCAGGCTTCCACTCTATTCCAGAAGGCGCAGTAAACATTAGAAAAAATGGCGAGGGCGTTTATCGCACAAGTTCTAGCGATATAGAAATTGTTCCAAAAAAAGATAAACCAGGTATAGACATTTTTATTAAAAAAGGCATAAAAAATAAAAGCGTTCATATTCCTGTTATCATTTCTAAAAGCGGAATAACAGATTTAGTGTATAACGATTTTTATGTTGGAGAAAACAGCGAATGCACTATTA
>JAFSXW010000022.1 GCA_017443885.1 Clostridia bacterium
TGGATAAAATAGTTAAAATTTTAATATTTTTTACAAAACGATATGAATAAAAATAAATTACTAGATAACTTAAATAAATTGCTTTTAAAAAAAGCAGAAGGCTTTTATTACACAGAAGAGGCCTATGAATATTCGATAGAAAATAAAAAAGAGAGTTCGAAAATACAACTCAGTTTTTTTGATGACAAAAATTTTAATGAAGATAATGAAACACAAACAAGTGAGATTAAATATATCAACAACAATAGTAATATTAAAAATCAAAATAAGGCAAGTGAAGATATTATTTTTTTATCTAGTGAAGGCGAAAATAAAAATTTAAAAAATATTTATTCAAAAAGCGTCACTAAAAAGGAACAAAATAAAAAACAGGGTTTAAACTTAGGGCAAGAAGCAGAAATTTTAGGTAAAGAGCAAAACAAGGAGAAAAATAGTGCAAATGAGAATAAACAAACGCTTACTCTTTCTAAAAAGAAAGTTACCACGCACTATATTCCGCCTGATATGCTTGCTATTAAAATGCTTTATGAAATTAATGCAAGGGAAGATGATGTTTCTTTTTCTAATTTAACAGACGAAGAACTTAAAGAATTAATTAAAAAACTTACTTAAATTTTCTGCAAAATGGAGGGTGTATGAGCGAAAAAACAGCAAAAAAACAATTGAATAGTAAAAATGAAGAAAAATATTTTTATTCTAAGGATGAAGACGAATTAATAGTTAAAAGTGTTTTAGAAGATTATGAAAGGCGAAAAGAGGAAAGACGAACTTTTGATTTAATTTGGCAACTTAATATGAATTTTGTTTTAGGTAATCAATATACTAGCATACTGCCAAGCGGAGAAGTGAGCGAAACAGAAAAAGATTATAGTTGGGAGTGCAGAGATGTGTATAACCATATAGCACCAATTATTGAAACTAGGCTTGCCAAACTAAATAAAGTTAGGCCATCAGTTAGTGTTAGGCCGTTTTCTAGTGAGCAAAGTGATGTGTATTGTGCAAAACTATCTAAGGCGATTTTAGATTTTTCTTCGCATAAATTGAAATTAAACAAACTAATTAGTGAGGCAACATGTTGGAGTGAAGTTTGTGGAACGGCATTTTATAAAATAATGTGGAATAGTGCACTTGGCAAAATTATTGGAGAAAATGAATATAAGCAAAAAATTTATGAGGGTGATGTGGATGTGTGCGTTTGCTCGCCTTTTGAAATTTTCCCAGATTCTAATTCTGCAAGCGATGTTGATGATTGTGCAAGCATTATTCATGCTCGCATTATGCCAGCTGATGAGGCTAGCCAAATGTTTAACACTACTTTTACTGGCGGAGATAAATATGCGTTTACATTTGACACCAATAGCTTTATGAATGGTTTTTCTGGAAGAAGCAATGTGTCTAAACTTACAAAAAGCGTTAAGCATGATCATGTGTTAGTGCTTGAAAAACATATAAAGCCAACAAGAGAAAACCCTAATGGAAAGCTGATTATTATTGTTGAGAATAAACTCGTTTATGATGGAGATATGCCATTTATTATAAGTGAAGATGGAAAGAGAGGATATCCTTTTATTAGGCAAATTTCAGTTAGAGATATTGGCTCTTTTTGGGGTGGAAGTGTTGTTGAAAGGTGTATTCCAATTCAAAGAGCCTATAATGCCATAAAAAATAGAAAGCATGAATATTTAAACAGAATTACTGGTGGCGTTTTGGCTGTGGAAGATGGATCGGTGGATATTGATGACCTTGAAGATGATGGCCTTAAACCTGGGAAAATTTTAGTTTATAGAGCTGGCTCGCCAGTGCCAAGATATATGGACACAGGATCGGTGCCATACGATTTTAACAGAGAAGAAGATAGGCTTTTAAGTGAGTTTATAACTGTTAGTGGGGTTAGTGAACTTATGAGGGATAGCAGTGTTCCAACTTCAGTTACAAGTGGGGTGGCTTTAAGTTTACTTATTGAACAAGATGAAACAAGGCTAGCCGTTACGGCGGAAAATATCAGGGAATCTGTTTTGGCGTTGTCTAAAATGATTTTAAGATTATATAAACAGTTTGCAAACACAAAGCGTCTTGCGAGAATTGCTGATGATAACGGGGATATTGAGGTTTATTATTTCACAGGAACAGATATAACCAGCCAAGACATAGTGCTTGACACAATTAATGAACTAACGCAATCGCCAGCACAAAAGCGAAGCATGATGCTTGAAATGTTTAAACTTGGACTTTTCCACGATGAAAACGGAAAACTTAGCGACAGAACAAGATATAAACTCCTTGAAGGGCTTGGCTTTGGGCTTTGGGATTATTCGCAAGACGAACGCACACTTCAAGTTAAAAATGCAAATTTTGAAAACTTACATTTTAGTGAAGATATTCGTCCGAGCGACATAGATAACCACAAAATTCATATTGAAGAGCACCGTAAATTTATGCTAACCGAAGAAGCAAAAGAAAAAGGGCCAAAATATCTTGAAATGCTTAGAAAACATATAGTTAGCCACAAAGCAATGCTTCTTCAAGAAAACGCACTTAATGAAAATAAAAATTAAAGGATATTAATATGGAAGAAAACACACAAGGGGAACAATCGCAAATTTCAGAAAACTATATGGAACTTGCCAAACAAGAAATGAACGAAACGGAAAATAAAAAAGAAGATATAACTAGAAATTTCGACTCCCCATACGGAAAGTTTAAAGATGCAAAAAGCCTGCTTTCTGCTTATAACAGTTTAGAAGCAGAGTTTACTAGGAAAAGTCAAAAATTAGCCTCGTTGCTTTCTAATGGCAACACTTTAAGCAAAGATAATGATGCCTTGCAATCACAGAAAACCACGATAAATAATAGTGAAAATAATGGTGAACAAATATCTGCAAGTGAAAATAAAGAAAGTGCCATTAAATTTAAGCAAAGTGGATGGAA
>JAFSXW010000023.1 GCA_017443885.1 Clostridia bacterium
AATAATATAATAAATTATTAATTTTTGGCAAATGATAAAAGCGTTTTTATTACAAATTTTCTAGATTTGTGAAAATTTTAACCTTTTTTGCAAGAACATTAGCCACAACTGTTCCTTCTGGCCCACCATTGCCATCAATATCACATCTATAAAATTTTTCACTATGTTCTCCGCCCGACACTTCAAGTGTTTTAATTTTTTTCGTGATTATGTGCTTATTTTTATTTGCAGAGCCAAATAATATTGAAAAAAACACCGAAATACACCCAAAAAAGCCACATTTTTTAACCACAACTAAATCCCACTCTCCATCGCTAATATCTGCATTTTTAGCAAAGTGATGGAATCCACCTGCACATTTTGAATTTGTGGCATAATACATTAAAGTGCTCGCAGTAAATTCTTCCTTATCTGTTTTAAAATTAAGGTTTGCAGGCTTCATTTTAAACGAATCTGCCAAACATTTAAAATAATATCCAAACTTTCCAAACGCCTTTTTAAGCCTTGCGCTATAAATCGTTACGCCGTTTGTAAAATTTCCAGCGCCAAGTGCATTAATTGCATAATACTCATCATTAACATTTATGCAATCAACTTCATTTGGCTCAGAAGAAATTATTAAATCTACAAACTTCTTTATTCGCTTTGGCATTTTAACACCATGCGCAAAATCATTAGCGGTTCCTGCTGGGAACACAGCAATTGGCACTTCTTTTTCATAAGTAATTAAACTTCTAATAACCGAGCCAAGAGTTCCATCTCCACCAAGCACAATAAGCAAATCATTTTCGATTTTTTCTAAATTTTGTGCAAATTTATCATCTGCTTCTTTAGATGAACTTTCAAATAACTGGGCTTCTATATTTAATTTTAAATTAATTTGCTCCTTAATTTTTTGCGCAATTTTGCCAGCATTGTTTTTCCCAGCGCCGTTATTATAAACAATAAAACATTTATCTATTTTCATAAACTAACTAAATTATTCCTTAAATAGTTTTTTTTATAAACTATATATTCCACGAATAAAAGGCCTGCCTTTTAAAGCCTTCACAGTTTTTTTAATGTTTTTGCTGGCAAAAATAGTTTTTCCACTAACTAATATGTTTGCGCCTAGTTTTCTTAAAATTTTAGCATTTTTAAGATTAACTCCGCCATCTATTGATATAAACACATTTTTATTTAGTTCCCTCACTTCTGCCACTTTTTCAGCACTGCCAGGAATAAATGTTTGACCTGTTGCGCCCGGTCTAACGCCCATAACAATCACAACATCAGCTAAATCTTCGGCTAAAATATCTTTAATTTTAATAACAGGAGTGCTTGGGCTTATTGCTACTCCAGCTAGCACATTTTTAGACCTTATATATTTTAACACCTCTGCTAAATTAGGTGTGTTTTCATAATGAACAGTTAAAATATCTGCTCCGGCTTTTATATATTTATCCACCTCTTCTTCAGGATGCTCAACCATTAAATGCACATCTAAAAGCATTGTGGTTTGCCCCTTAATAAAATCAACAAGTTTTTCATCAAAGGTTATATTCTTTACGAATTTTCCATCCATAACATCTAGATGCACAAGTTGACACCCAGCCTTTTCTAGTGTGCGAAGTGTTGATTTTAAATTATCTTCATTTTTATAATCCGTTGCTATAATTGATGGCGAAATTCTTATTATTTTAAACATTTTTTCTTCCCCCTTTTATTCCTTTACTAAATTTAGTGCGTTTTCCGCTTTCTGTTTCATAAAACTTATAAAACCGGTTTAATCTTTCTTTATTTATTTCCCCTTTATTTAAGGCATAAATAACACCACATTCTTCACTTGTTTTATTTATATGATTGCAAGATTTATATTTGCAAAAACTAGCATACTTATAAATGTCTGGATAAAGTGAAAGAATTTCCTCTGCATTTTTTAGCTCTAAATTTATTGTGCAAAAACCTGGTGTGTCTATTATAAAAGTGTTTTTATCTATTGTGTAAAGCCTAGATGCTGTTGTGGTGTTTTTGCCTCTAATATCGTTTTTCACAAGGTTGCTTGTTTTTATATTTGTTCCGCATATTGCATTAATTAAAGAAGATTTCCCAACGCCAGACTGCCCCGCAAGAACACTCGTTTTGTTTCTAAGAACACTTAATATTTCTATCAGGCCATTTTCTTTTAAAACACTGGCAGTTATTATTTTTAGATTTATTCCCTTATATTGTTCTTTAATATTCTTGGCAAAATTTTCATCTAAAATATCGTTTTTAGTTATGCATATAATTGGAGTTATATTATTTTTAATTGATGCAATTATAAGTTTATCCACCATAAGCAAATCTGCTGGTGGACTAAACGAAAGGCAAATTATTATTTGGTCTATATTTGCAACACTTGGGCGAATTAATTGATTGCGTCTTTCTTGCACCTCTTCCACCACGCCGTTTTCTGTATTAACCAAAACATTATCTCCAACTATAATGCCATTTTTAATATTTTTAATTTTGCCACGCACTTTAAAGCAGCCTTCTCCGCCATCAAACCTCACTATGGCGTTTGTGCCTTCAAAAAATAAAACCTTGCCTTCCACTAAAATTCTTCCTTAATAATTCTTCTTTTAAGTTGCCCACACGCCCCTTCAATATCACTTCCAAGAGTTCTTCTTGTGGTGGCAGAAAGCCCTTCATTTTTAAGAGCCTGCCAAAACTTTGTTTCCTTTTCTTTTGTTATAGGTTTTGTTTTTGTTTCTGGGCTTGGATTTGCAGGAATTAAATTTATATGGCATGCAATTCCTCTTGTGAGTGCCCTAAGCCTTAATGCATCACTTGGGGTTGTGTTTTCTTTAAGCATTATATATTCAAAAACCACTCTTCTGTGGGTTTTATTATAATAATATCTAATTGAATCCATAAGCTCTTCTAAGCTATAAGCATTTGCAACTTTCATTGAGCCTTTCCTCGATTCATCAGTGGTTGCATGAAGGCTAATAGTTAGCGTTATTCCAAGATTTTCATCAGTAAGTTTTCTTATTTTATCTGCCAGCCCACTTGTTGAAAGTGAAATATTTCTTTGGCTAATATTTATACCATCTGCACTAGAAACAAGTTTTATAAATTTTAAAACATTATCATAGTTATCAAGAGGCTCGCCACTACCCATAAGCACAATGTTTGTTATTTTTCTGTTTTCTTTATTGCCTCCAATATGGCGATTTACGCATAAAACCTGCCCTAATATTTCGCCGGCAGAAAGATTGCGCACAAGGCCATCTATGCCAGAAGCACAAAAAGAACAACCCATTCTGCACCCAACTTGCGTTGAAACACAAAGCGTGTTGCCATATTTATATTGCATTAAAACGCCTTCAATTAAATTTTTATCTTCTAGTTCATATAAAAACTTAATTGTGCCATCTTTACTTTTAAATTCATTTCTTATTTTAATTGGAGTGCAAGAAAATCTAGATTCTAATTCTTCTCTTAATTCTTTTGGCAAGTTATTCATTTCGCTAAAACTAGCATAAGAAGAAAGCCAATCATAAATTTGATTGGTTCTATATTTTGGCAAGTTTAAATCTTTTAAACTTTCAGATAATTCTTCTTTTGTTAAATTATAAATTTGCTCCATTATTAACGATGGTGCTAGAATAATCACTAAACACCATTCCTTCCATTAATTTTCTGCCAGAAACTAGCGTTTTCGCCTCCACCTCTTTACCAGA
>JAFSXW010000024.1 GCA_017443885.1 Clostridia bacterium
TAATCGGCATAGACGAGGGAACCACAAGTGCTCGTGCCGTTTTATTTGATACCGAAAAAAATGAGATAATTAAGCAATCTCAGTCTTCTTTTAAGCAATATTTCCCAAAAGATGGCTGGGTTGAGCATGATGCCGAAGAAATTTGGAATATTGTTCAAAAGGCTTTAATTGAAATCACAAAAGGCATTGCTAGCGAGGAGATTTTTTCCATTGGCATCACAAATCAGCGTGAATCTGTGGTGGCTTTTAGCAAAAAATCAGGCAAAGCATTAGCCCCATCTATCTGTTGGCAATGCAGGCGCACTGCCCCATTTTGCAAAAAACTAAAAGAATCCTCTTTTAGCAGTGTGATTAAAGAAAAAACAGGGCTTATAATAGATTCATATTTTAGTGCCAGCAAAATTAGATGGCTTCTTAGAAACAACGAGGCTGTTAAAAAAGCTTTAAAAGAAGATGACCTTTTTATTGGCACTATTGATGCATTTTTAGTTTATAAATTAACAAAAGGCAAGGTGTTTGCAACTGATGTAACAAATGCTAGCAGAACTCAACTTATGAATATTAAAACGCTTGAATGGGATAACGAATTGCTTTCAATATTTGATGTGCCTAAAAATATTCTTCCAACAATTAAAGAAAGTGCCGAAGATTTTGGTATTGCCGAAATAGATTATTTGCGTGTTCCAATTTATGCAATTTTGGGCGACCAACAGTCTAGTTTATTTGGTCAAGGTTGCACAAGCTCTAGCGAAATGAAAAGCACTTATGGAACAGGAGCATTTTTGCTAGAAAATTTAGGAAATAAAATTGTTTATTCAAACGACCTTTTAACCACCGTTGCATATAAAATAAACGGCAGGGTCTGCTAT
This sequence comes from Clostridia bacterium, assembly GCA_017443885.1. GTDB lineage: Bacteria > Bacillota > Clostridia > Christensenellales > UBA1242 > UMGS2070. Next base: position 870 of record JAFSXW010000024.1, read on the forward strand.
GCATTAGAAGGAAGCATCTATAATTGTGGCACAGCAATCGATTGGGCAACTGGGACGCTAAATATTGCCCCCACCCCTCACGATATGGATTTAATGGCAGGCTCGCTAGGAAGCAATAATGGCGTGTATATGGTGCCAGCATTCACAGGGCTTGGGTGCCCATATTGGAATATGGATTCTAGCGGAATAATCACAGGCCTCACAAGAGCAACCACCAAAGAACACCTTGCAAGAGCCGTTCTTGAAAGCATTGCATATTCAGTTTATGATGTTATTAAAGTTTTTGAAAAAGAAGGTGGCAAAAAAATAAAAGAGTTAAGCGTTGACGGTGGCGCAACTAAAAACGAATTTTTAATGCAATTTCAATCAGATTTATTAAACGCAAAAATAAATGTTAAAAATAAAGAAAGCACAAGCCTTGGAGTAATTTATTTATCTGGCATGCATGCAGGCGCATATTCTAGCCTTGAAGAAATTAAAGAAAAAATTATTTCTAAAAAAACATTTGAACCAAAAGGAAGCACTCTTCTTATGAAACAAAATTTGGAAGGCTGGAAAAATGCAATAGAAAAATGTAGAAACTTTAATTAGGAGGACGTTTTTTATGAGAGAAACAGAATTTAAATCATTTGATGGAACTATTCTTTTTGCTCGAATTTGGGATAACTGCCCTAGCCCAAAAGGCGTTGTTCAATTAATTCATGGCATGAAAGAACACGCTGGCAGATATGACGAACTTGCAACTTTTTTAAATAACTATGGTTTTATTGTTTATGCAGACGACCATAGAGCCCACGGAAAAACAGCTTCATCAATAGAAACTGTTGGAAAATATGCCCTTAAATCTAATATTTATCAAGACAGCGTGAAAGACGAAATAGAAATAAGCAAAATGCTTCACGAAAAATATAAAGGGCTTCCATTATTTGTTTTTGGGCATAGCTATGGCTCGTTAATCGCTCAGAAATATATTCAGGATTATAGCGATTATTCTGGCGCAATTATTTGTGGGACAAGCTATATGAACACGCTAGAAAATAATTTGGCAAAAATTATTGCTAGATTAACTATGGCATTTAAAGGCGATAACGCCCCAGCAAAACTGATTGAAAAATTAAGTTTTTCTAGTTATTCTAAAGGGCTCCCAGAAGGAGAAATGTGGATAACCCATAATAAAAAAGTTTGCAAAGCATATAGAGAAGACCCATTTTGTAACACTGCTTTTAGTGCAAAATTCTATTACGATATGATGAAAGGCACCACCCCACTTTATTCTAAAAAACGCCTTGCAACAATAAGCAAACAAAAACCAATTTTACTAATAGCAGGCGCAGAAGATAAGTTTAGCAAAAACGCCAAACTTGTTCGAAAATTATATAAAGCATATAAGAAAGCCGGCATTATAAACACAAAACTTAAAATTTACCCAGGCATGCGCCACGAAATTCATAACGAAATAAACAACGCCGAAGTTCTAACCGATATTAAAAACTTCTTTTTAGAAAACACAAAATAACTTATAAACAATTTATAAAAATTTGTTTAAAAATGGCAATAAAAAACATGGGGCTAATCCCATGTTTTTTATCTTAAATA
>JAFSXW010000025.1 GCA_017443885.1 Clostridia bacterium
ACTATAATGATGATTTAGAGAATAAAATTAATAATGAGCCAATATGCCTTAAACTTTTAGCGTGCAAAAAAGAGCAAAAATCGCTAATTTTAAAATCTTTAAAACATGGGCTTGCTAAAATAATTGTTACAAATAAAGATTACTCATTTTATGAAACAAATTCTTCTTTGCAATTAGATTTGAAGGCTTCAAATATCTACTCGTCTTTTTATGGCCTGCCTTATAATCATGATAAACTTATAGGCACACTATTTATATAAATTAAATTTTTGTTTATAAAAACAAAAAGCATGGTTTTAATTTTACACTTTTTTAGTTGAGCGTAAAATTTACTCCATGCTTTTTTACATTAAAATTATTTGCGTTTTGAATCTTTATCCACACCAACGCTTTTTGATGGAAGCCCCGTTTTATGTGCCCTATCATATTTACGCTGTGCTTGTTTATATTCTTCGCTATCTAAAATAGATTTTTCTTTCACTGCAATATTTGTGTGATTATAACTCCACTTATTTAGCCTAAACATATCATAAACAATATAGGCAACAAACATTAAAGTTATGTGCAAACTGCCAGTTCCAAAACCATAAAGAAGAGCCACCGCCACCCAAATTGCAGATTGCCCTGCCATAGCAATTAATCTAACAATAAAATACTCTGTTGTGCGTTTCATCATTAAATATAAACTTATACAAAACAACACAGCTGAAAGAGCATCAAATATTGCAAGTTTCTCGTTTATCCACAGCCTAGACAAAAAGAAAGAACCAACAACTAAACACGCTGAAACAACTAAAAGTGCAAAAATTTCGTTGCCTTTAAGTTTATTATTTTCTTTAACTAGTTCTTTAGTGTCAACCTTAAAAGCTATATCGTGCAATTTTATCACTAAGTAAAACAGTGAAATTAAAACACCGTTTGAAGCAAGCCCATTAACATAGCAAAAATATGCATATAAGCCACTCCATAATATTGCTAAAATTAAATCAACTGCTTTATTCACATCATTTAAATATAATGCTAAAAGCCCAACGCCAACCATTGAAAGTGAAATATAATTTTCAACTTTTAAAACGCTCATTGCCGCAGCCACGCCCATAAACAATATGAACGAAATAATTTCTAATTTAAAACTACGCTTTGGTTCATTCAATTCTGTTTTAGCCATTTTCCCCTCCACTAAAACTCGTATTTATCCTTTAATATTTTAACTAATTTCTTGCCATATTTTCTACCAAATTCGATAGATTTTTCTAAATTCTTAAAACTTATTGGATCAACACCGGGTTGATGCATATCAATAGTTATATCCGCTTCGTCTATTTCTTTCTTGCTTGCATTATAATCCATGATATACATTATTCTAGTGATTAGTTTTGAATAAGAGTCCACATCTTTTTTAGTGTATTTTTCGTTTGAGCCAACGCAATCAAGCCCAACCACCACATCTGCCCCTAAATTTCTTGCTAACCTCACTGGCACACGGCAAATTGGCCCGCCATCAATAAAAAGTTTATCACCCAGTTCATAAGGCCTAAAAATTCCTGGTATTGAAAAACTTGCCCTTAATGCTTGAAGCACATCACCTTTTGTGAAATAAACAGATTTAGCCGTGTAAACATCTGTGGCAACTGCTCCAAATTTTATCTTTAAATCTTCAATATTATTTGGCACTTTAAATCTGTCCATTGCCTTTTTTATAACTCTTAATGCTTTATCTCCCTTCACAAAACCAAGTTTTCCAAAAGACAAATCTATTATATTTATTAGCTTAAGTTTTTTGCAAAACTGTTGCATATCAGAAACGCTTGCTCCGCCAGCATATAGCGCACCAATAATAGAGCCCATTGAAGAGCCACTGATTGCATAAACAGGAATATTTGCTTTATTTAGTTCGTCTAAAATCCCTAAAAAAGCAAAACCAAATGCTCCACCAGAGCCAAGTGCTAAACCTAGTTTTAATTTATTTTGCATTAAAAATTCCCCACTGCATAAATTTTAATATGACTTATTATAATAATACACTAACATTTAAAAAAAGTAAAACAAAACACGAGTTTATAAAAATTTTATTAACATACATTTTTTCTTTTATTGTTTTTGGTGCAATAATTTTACTAATTACTAACCCCACTAAATACACTCTAAGCATCACTTCTGGTTTCCTTTTATTTGCAAACTGTGTGTTTCCAGGATTATTTCCGTTTTTAATTTTAACCAAATTGCTCACTAGTTTAAACGTTATAGATAAATTAAGCCTAAAACTTTCTAAAATAACGCAAAAATTATTTAAAGTTTCAGGGGTTGCAAGTTTTGTTTTTATTATAAGTTGTTTATGTGGCTACCCTATGGGTGCAAGGGTTACAGAAGACTTACTTAATGGCAAAAAAATAAATAACGAAGAAGCTCCTTATATTTTTTTGCTATCTTCTGTTTCTGGCCCAATGTTTATAATTGGTGCTATTGGTAGTGGTATGCTTAAAAACCACATTGCAGGCGTTTTAATTTATTTTGCGCATATTATTTCCGCTATTATTTGTGCTTTAATTTTTTGCAACAACCGAAAACGAAGAAAACAACTTTTAAATCTAAAATTGCAAAATAAAAATAATAAACCTTCTCTTTCTGGCAGTGAAATTAGTTATGATAAACTTCTTGGCAATTCCATTTATTCTAGCATTGAAACAATTATTGTGGTTGGTGCTTATATAACGATATTTTTTATGCTAATAGATATGCTAATAGGAACAAAAATTTTAAGCCCCATCACCTTTATTTTTGCTAAACTTTTTTCTACTTTTAGCATAAACCCTAATTTTGCCACAGCAATTTCTAGTGGATTAGTTGAAATGACTCGTGGTGCTAGCGAACTTTCTAATTTTGGCACAAACCCAATAATAGTTTCTCTAATTTGCTTTCTGGTGTCTTTCAGTGGGCTCTCTATTATTGCGCAAAGTTTAGCACTTGCAAAAAACAGCAAACCATCATTTTTAAAGTTCATTTTATATAAACTATGCCACGCTTGTTTATCTTTTATTCTTTGCCTGATTTTATGCAAGATATTTTTATAAGCCATATATTATTTTATATTTCACAATAAAAAAGAGCCATAACTTTTTTTCGGTTTTGGCTCTTTCTTATTTTAATATTTTAATTTTTATTATCTAACTTTGTTTTCAATATTAGTTTTCATTTCTTCTATTAGTTTTTCTAATGAAATGCCATTTTCTTCAATATTTCCACGCTTTCTAACTGAAACGGTGCCGTTATTCATTTCGTTTTCGCCTAAAATTACCATATAAGGAATTTTTTGCATTTGAGCGCTTCTAATTTTATAGCCAATTTTTTCGCTTCTAAGGTCTGTTTCTGTTCTAATACCAGCCTTTTCTAGTTCGCTTGCTATTTCTTTAGCATAAGCTTCGCTCTTTTCGCTAACATTTAAAACAATAGCCTGCACTGGAGATAGCCATAATGGGAAAGCCCCTGCAAAGTGTTCGGTGATAACACCAACAAATCTTTCAATTGAACCAAATATAACTCTGTGCACCATAATTGGTTCTTTTCTTTGACCATCAGCATCGGTATATTCAAGGTTAAAGCGTTTTGGAAGTTGCATATCTAATTGAATAGTTCCACATTGCCAAGTTCTTCCAATTGCATCTTTAATATGAATATCAATTTTTGGCCCATAGAATGCACCATCGCCTTCGTTGATAACAAACTTCTTGCCTAAATCTTTAAGGGCGTTTTTAAGGCTGTTTTCAGCGTTTTGCCAGTCTTCCACCGAACCAATGTGGCTGTCTGGCATAGTTGAAAGTTCTAGGTGATATTCTAGGCCAAACACACTGTAAACTTTATCAACTAACGCTAAGATATTTCCAACTTCTTCTTCAATTTGGTCTGGACGCATAAAGATATGGGCATCATCTTGAGTGAAGCACCTAACTCTGAATAAACCATGAAGCGTTCCGCTGGCTTCGTGCCTATGCACTTTGCCTAGTTCTGCAACTCTTAATGGAAATTCTTTATAGCTATGAACTCTTTCTTTATAATAAAGCATACTTCCTGGGCAGTTCATTGGTTTAATTGCAAATGTGTCATCTTCAACTTTAAATGTATACATATTCTTTTTATAATGATCCCAGTGGCCAGAAGTTTCCCAAAGTGCCCTGTTCATAGCAATTGGGGTTGTTATTTCTGTGTAGCCTGCTTTTCGGTGTTCTTCACGCCAGAAATTAATAAGTTCATTAATAATGGTTTGCCCTTTTGGCATAAAGAATGGCATTCCAGGAGCATAATCACTAATAAAGAATAGGTCTAGGTCTTTACCTAGTTTTCTGTGATCACGCTTCTCGGCTTCTTCAAGCATCTTAAAATACTCTTCCATTTCGCTTGCCTTTTCAAACACAACACCATAAATTCTGGTTAGCATTTTATTATGTTCGTCTCCACGCCAATAAGCGCCAGCAAGTTTTGTTAATTTAAATGCTTTAATTAGCCCAGTAGATTTAAGATGTGGGCCACGGCAAATATCTGTGAAGTCTCCTTGACTATAAGTGGTTATCTTTTCGCCTTCAGGTATTGCCTCAACTAGTTCAACTTTATATTGCTCGTCGTTTTCGTCCATAAGTTTTAAGGCTTGTTCTCTAGTTATTTCCTTTCTTATTACTGGGAAGTTTGCCTTAATTATTCGCTTCATTTCAGCTTCTATTTTTGGTAAATCTTCTTCTTTAATTGGGGTTTTAAAATCAAAATCATAATAAAACCCATCATTTGTTGCTGGGCCAATAGAAAGCTTTGCAGTTGGATAAATAGCCTTCACTGCTTGCGCCATAACATGAGCTGTTGTGTGGCGCATAACCATTTTATATTCTGGGTCTTTATTAGTGATTATGGTTAGTTTACAATCTTTTTCTAGTGGAAGTTTTAAATCCACAAGTTCTTCCCCAATTTTGCCACAAACTGCCATTCTAGCTAGGCCTTCGGAAATACTAGCAGCAATTTCTTCAACCGTTGTGCCTTTAGCGTATTCCCTAATTTCATCTTTTAACTGAATTTTCATAACATTTCTCCTTTTAGATATAAAAAAACGCCCAAATAACAAAAAACTTGTTATAAGGACGAAATTTTTTAACTACATAAATTCCGCGGTTCCACCTTATTTGCTTAAATAAGCCACCTTAAATATTCAATGTTTATTTTCTTATGAAAGTGGTTTCGTTTTTGCCGGGTTTACCTGCCTTCCAGCCTAGTGCAAGCTCTCTTTAAAACTTTAAGGCAAAACTACTTGTCTTTCAAAACAAACTAAAGTTAGTATATGCAAAAATAAAACTTTTGTCAATAGAAAAACACGCATATTTTACATTTTTTTTAAATAGACTTTAATTTTATTTCACTAAATCTTTTCTAATATATCATCTAAATTATCGTCGTCTATTTTTTTCTTTGATTCTTGCAATGCTTTTATATCTGCTCCTTTAACATCTTGGGCAAAGTAATAAATATATTCTGCATTGTTTGTTTTTATAATAGCATCTTGCAATGCCCTAATATCTGCTCCTTGAACATTCTTGGCAAAGTAGTATATATATTCTTCTACATCGTTTGCTTTTATAATAGCATCTTGCAATGCTTTTATATCTGCCCCATTAACATCTTGGGCAAAGTAATACATATATTCTGCATTGTTTGTTTTTATAGTAGCATCTTGCAATGCTTTTATATTTGCACCTTCAACATATTGGGCAAAGCGATACAAAAATCTTGCATCGTTTGTTTTTGATATTGCCTCGCTCAATACTTTTATATCCGCACCTTCAACATCTCGAGTAAAGTCATACAAAAATCTTGCATTGTTTGTTTTTGCCATTGCCTCGCTTAATGCTTTTATATCCGCACCTTCAACTTTTCTGGCAAAGTCATACAAAAATCTTGCATTGTTTGTTTTTGCCATTGCCTCGCTTAATGCTTTTATATCCGCACCTTCAACTTTTCTGGCAAAGTCATACATGTATTCTGGGTCGTTTGTTTCTATAATTTTTTGTTCTATAGCTTGAACTTTTTCATCCCTTCCATGACTTTTTATATAATTATTAAGTTTTTCGTAATCTTCATCATTTAA
>JAFSXW010000026.1 GCA_017443885.1 Clostridia bacterium
AGTGGCTTGTTCCAGATTGAAGAGAAACTCCATTATACATTAAAGCCTCTATTGTTAAGCTATATTCTGCGCCTGCAAATTTTTCTTTTTCTGTTTTTCTGCCTGAAATTACTGGAATAGCTAAATATTCTTCAAAAAATCTTTTATAAGTGTTTAGCATATCTCGTGTTTCTTTTTCAGCTTCTGCCTGAGTTTCGTGAATAGTGTGCCCCTCTTGCCACCAAAATTCACGGCTTCTTAAAAATGGTCTTGTTTCCTTTTCCCAGCGCATAACTGAGCACCATTGATTATATTTAATAGGAAGATCTCGATAAGATTTAACAATGCTAGAATAATAATCAGAAAATAGTGTTTCGCTGGTTGGACGAATGCACATTCTTTCTTCCAGTTGTTTGCTTCCACCCATTGTAACCCACGCAACCTCAGGAGCAAAACCATTAATAAGTTCTCCTTCTTTTTTCATTAAATTTTCTGGGATAAGCATTGGCATTGCAACATTTTGATGCCCACTTTCCTTAAACATTTTATCTAATACGCTTTGCATTCTCTCCCAAATTGCATAGCCATTTGGCTCTAAGATTATGCAACCCTTCACATTAGAATAAGAAGAAAGCCTTGCTTCCTTAACAACATCTGTATACCATTGTGCAAAATCTACATCCCTATTTGTTATCTTTTTGTTTGCCATAATTTTTCCTTATTTATTCCTATATCTATTTATTTTTCGCTTAGCACCTATTTATTAAATATCCTAATTACTTAAATAATTTCATTAATGCTCTCTATAATATTTAATAATTCACTAAATTTTGTGTAGCCATCTTCAGCAGTAAAATGCCCAGCATTTTCAATAATGTGAAGTTTAGCACCACTTAATTCTGCCATTTTTTGAGCATCTTCTGTTTCAATAAATGGATCATTAGAAGATGCAATTATATGATAAAATTTTAAATAATTGATAGTTTTTTCAAGTATTTTATTCGGCACTATAAAAGTTTTGTTTAATTTATCTTCTTCTGTGCCAAGTATTGTGTTTAAAATTCCAACGCTAATAATGCCACTAATTTGAGTTTTTGTTTTAACCACTGCCTTTGCTATAAACATTGTGCTAATATCGTGGCAAATAATTGTTGTGTGCTTATTGATAACGCCTGCTTTTTTGTATGCTTTAAAAATCTTCTCCCACGCCTTATAATTATGCTCGTTTTCTTGTGGCATAAATAAAACAAGCGTGTTATATCCTTTTTCCTTTAAACCTTCGTAAACAGATTTATACCAGTTATCGTAAGGAGAATTGTTGCTCCCTGGAATAATCACATAATTTTTCATAAAAGCCCCCTATAAATTTTATTATAATGCTTACTCAAAGTATTCAAGTTTTAATGCTTTGCGAACGCGTGCAAGAGTTGCTCTAGCAATTTGCCTTGCTTTTTGACTGCCTTCATAATAAAACTTTTTAACATCTTCAAAATGCTCTTCGTAATATTTTCTGCGTTCTCTTATTGGCTTTAAAAATTCTTGCATAACATCATTTAAATATTTTTTGCAAACCATATCTCCAAGCCCACCTTTTTCGTAGTTTGCTTTCATTTCTTTAATTTTTTGTTTGTCTGTGCCAAAAATATCAAGATAAATAAACACTGGATTGTTTTTTGTGTTTCCTGGATCACTTACTTTAATGTGATTAGGGTCAGTAAACATCCCCATAACTTTGCGTCTTATTTCTTCGGGTTCATCCGCTAAATAAATGCAATTATCCAAACTTTTGCTCATTTTGGCATTGCCATCGGTGCCAACAAGCCTGCGTGCCGATTTATCTTTTGCGAAATATCCATAAGGCTCCACAAGCGTTTCGCCATAATATTTGTTAAATGTTCTAACAATTTCTCTTGTTTGCTCTAGAATTGGTTCTTGATCTTCTCCAACAGGTAAAACAGATACATCAAATGCAGTAATATCTGCCGCTTGACTAATTGGGTATGTTAAAAATCCAACCGGTACGCTTGCTCCAAACTCAACTTGTTTTTGTTTAATTTCGGTTTTCACGGTTGGGTTGCGTTGAAGCCTAGATAAAGTTACAAGATTAGAATAATACATTGTTAGTTCGCTTAATTCAGGAATTTGTGATTGAATATAAAATGTTGTTTTTTGCGGGTCTAAACCAGCGGCCAAAAAATCTAGCATCAATTCTTTAACACTCTCTTTTATTTTTTCTGGATTTTGCGCATTATCTGTTAAGGCCTGAGTGTCAGCAATAAAAACCATACAGTCATACTTGCCAGAATTCTGCATTTCAACTGCTTGTTTTAACATGCCCACATAATGCCCAACATGAAGTTTACCTGTTGGTCTTAAACCAGACACAAATCTTATTTTCTTTTCCATATCAATTTCCATCCTAATTATTTTTTAAAACAATATCTATTGCTCCGCCACCAAGGCAATAGCCATCTTCTCCTGCTCCTGTGCTATAAAAAACAACATATTGCCCCGGAGTTATAGCTCTTTGCCTTTCAGCAAAACTAACTTTAACCTTTCCGTCTTCAAGAAGTGAAACATGCACTTTTTGTTCTGCTTGACGATATCTAAATTTGGCATAACAATCAAATTCTTTTTCTTCTGGCGTTTTAGGAATCCAATTAACTTTATTTGCAATTAAGCCATCACTTAAAATTTCTTCGCCTTCGCCCTGTGTTACATAAAGAATATTTTTATCTAAATCTTTTTCAACCACAAAGAAACTTTCGCCGTTGCCATTTTTTTGCCCACCAATGCCAAGACCTCTGCGCTGGCCAAGAGTGTAATACATAAGTCCGTCGTGCTTAGCTAAAACCTTTCCTGTTCGTTTATCCACAATATCCCCACGCTTTGCTGGAAGATAACTAGATAAAAACTTTTTAAAGTTTCTTTCGCCAATAAAACATATGCCTGTGCTATCTTTCTTTTTTGCCGTTGCTAAATCATATTCTTCTGCAATCTTTCTAATTTCTGGCTTTTCCATGTTGCCTATTGGAAAAATCACTTTTGATAACTGCGCTTGATTAAGTTGATTTAAAAAATATGTTTGATCTTTATTTTGGTCTTTTGCTTTCTTTAAATAGAATAAGCCATCTTTTTCTTCAACATTAGCGTAATGCCCCGTTGCGATATAATCTGCACCAATTTTCTCAGCAAATTTTAAAAATGGGCCAAATTTAATTTCCCTATTGCATAAAACATCTGGATTTGGCGTGCGACCTTTTTTATATTCCTCCAAAAACTCCACAAACACATTATCCATATATTCTTTTGCAAAATTAACACTATAATAAGGAATGCCAATTTTAGAAGCAACTTTTTTAACATCTGCATAATCGTCTACTGCTGTGCAAACGCCATTATCGTCTTCCTCTTCCCAATTGTTCATAAAAAGACCAACAACATTAAAGCCCTTCTGTTTTAAAAGAAGTGCCACCACACTAGAATCAACGCCACCGCTCATTCCAACAACAATTGTTATGTCTTCATTTTTCATTTATTATCTTACTCTCTTTATTTTTGCTCTTTTTAATTTTTGAGTATTCTTCTTTTCTTCATATGGCACAAACCAATCGTGAATATTTAAATATTTCGTGCCAAGTTTTTCCCTTGTTTTTGCGTTTAGTTTAGATATAAATTTAAGTTTGCTTTCACGGTATTTATATTTATTGATTATTATAGAAATTAGATCCCACACCCATGCAAATAACACTATAAAACCAAAACCGCCACCAACAGAAATTTGAATAATCCCTTCAAGTGCTTTAATGTTTGCAACGGGCAATGCAATTAAAATTGCTATTGTGATAAGCACGCCTTTTTTATAATTTTTTGCATAATAGTTATGCGCCCCCATCCAACCAAAAAGCAAACACAAAATAAGCATCACGCCTTTATTCACATAAGGTGGAATTTCAACAGCGGCTTTGTTTACTTCTTTATTGATCTTCCTTCTAGCAAAATAAATATCGGCCCATTTATAAATTTCCCACCACTTAGGTTTATCCTTCTTTTTTTCTTTTGAAGAATAACTATCGCTTGCACCTTCAAAGAAAGTAACATCACGAGTGTCTATATTATACTCGCCATTTTGCTCAATTTCAACATCTACGCTAATTTTTTGATTTCTATTTTTCTTTTTATGTTTATGCCTTTTAGGGGCTATTGTTTCTTCTGTGTTTTCACTTTCGCCAATATCATTATTGCCAGCATCATAATTTTGCTTTTCCTGTGGCAAAGCTTCTGTTTCATTATTTCCTGATAATGCAGTAGCCTTTGCTTCCTCTTCATTATTTACATTTAAATTTGCATTAGAAACTTCTTTGCTATTGTCTTCTGTGATATTTTCAAACTTTAAAACTTTGGCTTCTTCGGTTTGTTTTTCGCTTGCAAAACTATACCCACACTCTGGGCAAACATCATCTTTTTTAGAAAGCAAACTAGCACATCTTGGGCAAACCTTTTTAAAAAGCATAAATAAAATACTCCCCTTATTAAAATAATAACATACATTTTAATATTTTCAAAAGAAAATCACCCCTTTTTAAAGTGAAAAATAAAAGAGTGCAAATGTGCATTTTAGGATAAACAATCCTAGCAGTTTTTCAATCAAATAAAATTAAACTAAAAATTTAAAAAAAAGCACGATAAAAAAATTACTTATGTTCTATTATTTTATAGCAGAGCAAAAAAAAATAAGGCTAAAGCATACAAATTTGGTATGGTTTAGCCTCTTTTATATAACTAATCTTTAAACTAAGATGTTTTTATAACGCCATAATCGCCATCATTACGCTTATAGGCAATTTTAACAGCATCTGTTTTTGCATCTTTATAAACATAGAATGTGTTGCCAAGTAATTCTAGTGCTTCTATCGCATCATTATCGCTCATAGCACTAAGTTCAAACTCTTTGCGTTTTGTGATTTTTGGAGCATTAAATTTAGGCATTTCATCAAAGAACAATAAATCATTAATATCAATTGTGCTATTACGTTTTTTATCTATAAGTTTAGTTGAATATTTAATAGCCTGCCTTTCAATTTTTGCAAGGCAAGTGTCTAAGTTTGAATACATATTATCACTTTCAACTTCACTTCTTATAAATAGCCCATTAGAACGAACATTAACTTCCATTTTTTCTCTATCATGGGTTTTAGATAACACAACTCTGCTACTAGCATCTTTTCCAAGATATTTTTGCATTTTTGTTAGTTTCTTTTCAATTAAATCTTTAAGTTTATCTTTTGCGTTATAATTTCTTTCTAGTATTTCAATTTTCATAATTAATCCCCCTTGCTTTTAAGCAATTTCATTTTACCACTTTTGTTTTTAATTTGTCTATTAATTTTGGCTTTCTTCACTTGAGAAAGTAAATTTGCCGTTTTTAAATCCAACAGTTACAGTGCTGTTTTCTTTAATTTCTCCACCTAAAATACTTTCTGCCAAACTATCTTCAATTTGTTGCTCTATATATCTTTTAAGTGGTCTTGCCCCATATTCTTTAGAATAGCCTTTTTCAATAATATTATCTATTGCTCCCTTAGTTAGCCTTAACGTTATTTTTCTATCTTTAAGTTTGTTGTTAAGGTTGTTTATCATAATGGTTGCAATTTTTGTTATATCTTCTTTAGTTAAACTGTCAAACACGCAGATAACATCAATACGGTTTAAAAATTCTGGTTTAAAGCGTTGTTTTAAAGATTCAAGAAGATGCTCTTTAACGCTTAGTTTTTCTTCCTCCTCACTATCATTAAAACCAAGGTGCTTAGCATTTTTTGGAAGACTATCCACACCACAATTAGATGTCATGATAATTATTGTGTTTTTAAAATTCACAGTGCGTCCTTGTCCATCTGTTAGCCTTCCATCATCAAGCACTTGAAGCAAAATATTAAACACATCTGGATGTGCCTTTTCTATTTCATCAAAAAGCACAACACTATATGGTTTTCTTCTAACCTGTTCTGTTAATTGTCCGCCATCTTCGTGTCCAACATATCCCGGAGGCGCTCCAATTAATTTTGCAACAGAATGTGGCTCCATATATTCACTCATATCTAGCCTAATTACCATATTTTCGTCATCAAACATTGCTTCTGCTAGTGCTTTTGTTAGCTCTGTTTTACCAACACCTGTTGGGCCAAGGAATATAAATGAACCTATTGGGCGCTTTGGATCTTTTAGTCCTGCTCTAGCCCTTCTTATTGCCTTAGAAACACTAGTGATTGCTTCGCTTTGTCCAATAACACGCTTATGCAAAATATCTTCTAAATGAACAAGTTTATCCTTTTCTGTTTCCGTTAATTTCGTAACAGGAATTTTCGTCCAACTAGAAACAACTTCGGCAATATCTTCGCTTGTTATCACGCCTTCTTCATTCGTTTTCTTCTTCTTCCAATCTTGCCTTAATTTATCAATTTGCTCTTTAATTTTACTTGCCTGCTCTTTATATTCATTTGCTTTTTCAAAGTTTTCGGTTCGGCTGGCTTCTTGTTTTTTAATTTCTAGTTCTTTAAGTTTATTTTCAAGTTCCTTCACTTTTTCTGGAGTAACACTTCCCCTAACTTTTGTTTTACTGCTTGCTTCATCAATTAGATCTATGGCTTTATCTGGAAGGCTTCTATCCATAATATATCTAACCGAAAGTTTCACGGCTGCTTCAATTGCATCGTCAGTTATTTTCACCTTATGGAAGGCTTCATAACTATCTCTTATTCCCTTTAAAATTTTAATTGCATCTTCCTCACTTGGCTCGCCAACCATAATTGGTTGGAAACGGCGTTCTAAGGCTTTATCTTTTTCAATAAATTTACGGTATTCTTCAGTTGTGGTTGCACCAATGGTTTGCATTTCGCCCCTAGCTAAATATGGTTTTAGCATATCACTTGGGCTAACTTCTCCTTCTTTGCTTCCAGCCTGCGCAAGCATATGGATTTCATCTATAAACACGATTATATTTTTTGCACTAATTATTGTGCTAATGGCGTTTTTAAGTTTTTCTTCCATGCTCCCGCGATATTTAGTTCCTGCCATAAGCGAACCAATATCTAGGCTAAAAATTATTTTATTTTGAAGAAGTTCTGGCACATCTCCCTTAACTATTTTTTGCGCCAAACCTTCAACAACAGCACTCTTTCCAACACCCGCTTCACCAATCAAACAAGGGTTGTTTTTAGTTTTTCGGCAAAGGATTTCGATAATTCTATCTGTTTCTTCATCTCTGCCAATAATAGGATCCATTTTGCCCATTTTTGCGCGAGCCGTTAAATCTATGCCCATATCTCGTAAAACTTCTGGCAAGTTACTGTTTATTTCGGTTGAATTCTTTGCTGTTTTTTGGTTTATATCCTTTTCATAATTATTCTCATAAGTTGGCATTGAAGCTCTTGAAAATTCCACGGAAACATTTGGGCTAGGAGAAAAGAAATTTTCAAAATCTGAAACAAAACTATCATATCCAATAGCCTCTTCCACATCCATACCACGAATAATATTGGCAACAACGCTTGTTAATTTCTTAATATCAACCTTGAAAACATCTCTAAGAATTCTCACTGCTTGGCAATTCGTGTCGCTTAAAACGGCATAAAGAAGTTCTTCGGTTACAATATATCCAGCA
>JAFSXW010000027.1 GCA_017443885.1 Clostridia bacterium
ATTTAAATGATGTTAGCCAAAATATTGGATCTAGTGAAGATTTAAAAATTTATGCATTGCAAGATGGTTATTATACTTATAACTATTGGGATAATAGATTTGCTTCTTTAAAGGCTCAAACTGATAGAGATGGCAATATTATAGGATTTGTTAGCTAATTATGGATATCTTTTTAAAACTAAAATATGGCAATATAAAAGAGATAGATGTTCATGGAAAAACACTTGAAGATGCAAGGGCTGATGTGCTTTACATGCTTTCTAGTGTTGATAGTGGTGTTGATGGGCTTTTAGTGGTTCATGGATATCATAGTGGCACGGTTATAAGAAATTATTTTAGGCATAAGTTTTCAGATCCAAGAGTTATAAAAGTTGTTGCAAGTGATGCAGGCGAAACTTTACTTATTTTGTCTGAAAATTTGGCACTTAAATAAGAAATTTTTAGAAAAGTATAGCAATTTGAAAAATAGTATGATATAATATGTGTAACATAAGGAGATTTAATATGGAATTATCTAAAAAAGCGATGATTATTGGTGTTATTCTTACTATTCTTTGCACTGCAGTTGGAACTATTTGCTTATGCTTGCGTCCAACAACTTTCACATGGATTATGTTTGCAGTAATTCTTGTTTTATGTATATTCCAATCTGTTAGCTTATATATATTTGCAAAGAAATTGAAAGAAGTTGAAAAGAAAAACTAAAAATAATAAAAACCCCATAAATTTGGGGTTTTTTTGTTTGAAAAATTTTTTTAGGTTAAAACTTATTGCTATAAGGAGATTTTATGGAAGCAAAAAATACCGGAGCAGTTTTAGCCACAATTTTTTTTATCATTGTTTGTGCGATTATTGGAAGTTCGTTTATGGCTTTTGTTTATGCTGAAAAAAAAGTGGTGATTAATGACCCAAAAGTTATAATAAGCGAAGGAATAACAGTTTTAAACAGTAAACAGGAAAGAACAACAAATTTAGTTTTAAGTAAGGCGGTTTTAGGGCTAAAACCAGCCACAGGCAAGGAAGATGCAATAACGCATATTCCTTTCACTATTACTGATACAGTTGGCACAGAAGGTCAATATTCTAAGTTTTATGTGAAGGCTGAAACAGATTATGATATTTATGTTATAAACACGAAAATTGAAGGTGGTGAAAGTGGTGCGGAAGATGAACGTAAGCATATTTGTGTTGGTATAAAAAATGAAAAGGAAACAACAAAAACGCTTGAAGATAATAAAGTGCTACTTTATAGCGGAACAAAAACAGACGAAATAAAAGAATTAACATTGTTTGTGTGGCTTCATGCACATGCTGGAAATTCACTTGCTGGGGCAAAAATTAGTTTTGATATTGCTGTAATTAGTAAATAATTTTTTTTGGTATTTAAATTTTTTGTTTATGCTATGTTAATTTACCATTCGTTTTAATTTAGAAATTAAATATTATTATCAAAAATGATGGACTAAAAAAAAGTAATATTTAGCACTTTTTTGCAAAAACTAAGTGCATGAGCAATAAAAAACAATATAGTTTTACTCGCAGTGCGATTACTCTTTGCACTTTAATGGTTGTGGGGAAAGTGATAGGGGCGTTTTATAGGCTCCCACTAACCAATATATTAGGGGCTCTTGGGATTGGCTTTTACCAAATGGTGTTTCCACTATATAGTTTAATTCTAACAATTTCTAGTTCGGCTATTCCACATGCGCTTTCTAAAATAATCAGCGAAAAACGAGCCAAAAACGATTTTTCTGGCATTAGGCAAACTTTTATTTGTGCTAGTATTTGGCTGGCTGTTTGTGGGTTTTTAGGTGCGTTTTTAATATGCTCATTAGCAAAAAATATTTCTTTACTACAAGGAAATAAAGATGTATTTTTTTGCTATTATGCAATTAGTCCTGCAATTATTTTTGCAAGCCTAATTTGTGTGTATCGTGGCTATTTTCAGGGCTACAAAAATATGATTCCATCTGGAATTAGCGCTCTTTTAGAGCAATCAGTTAAAATGATATCTGGGCTTGCTTTGGCGTATGTTTTTATAAAAAAAGGCGTTTTATGGGGCGTATTTGGGGCTCTTTTAGGAATTAGCATATCTGAACTTGTTTCTTTAATTTATTTAGTAATCGCATATTACATAGATCGCGAAAAACCAAGAGTTACGCTTTCGTGCTTAAATTTTAAATGCAATTCTAAATATTTATTTAAAATATGCTTGCCAATTACTATTGGTGGGCTTATTATGCCACTTGTTCAATTTATTGATAGTGGGCTTATAGTAAGGCTTCTTTATAAGGCTGGCATAGATATTGAAACAGCCACAAGCTATTATGGGCTTTCGTCTGGAGCTGTGGGGTCGTTAATTAATTTACCAGTCGTTTTAAGTTTATCGGTTGCAAGTGTGGTGCTTCCAAATGTTTCAAGCCTATATTTGCAAAATAAACAATTAATTTTAAGGCAAACTATATCTAAAAGCTTTGTTTTGTGTTCTTTATTAATTGTGCCATGTGCAGTGGGTTTTATTATGCTTAGTAAGCCTATTATAAAACTTTTATATGGGATGTCGCTTTTAAGTGAGCAAATAAATTTGGCATCTAATTTACTGCAAATTGGAGCAATAAGTGTTGTTTTTCTTGCATTTTTACAAGTTTTTAGTGGAATTTTGCAAGGTTTTGGAAAGATGTATATTCCAACGATATCATTAATTTTTGGTGGAATAATTAAAATAGTTTTAAATGTTATTTTAGTAAAAATGCCCAATATTAATATTTTTGGCGATCAAATAGCAAACATTTGCTGTTATTTAGTTGCAAGTTTTATTTGTTTTATGTTTGTTTATAAATATTTAAGTAAAAAGATTATTATTGACTTATTAGGAGTTATAATTGCCTCAATAGTTATGGCAGGATTTATTACTATATTTAATTTTTACATAAATAATCCTAAGTTTATCTATTTAATTGTGGAAGTGACACTTGCTATGTTTATTTATTTTTCGGTGCTTTTAATCTTTTACTCTATGCTCCCGAAAAAGTATTGCATTTTAACAAAAAATAATTTAAAATAAAAATGTGAAAAACAAGAAAGTAACAATAGGAAATGTAACACTAAAAAACAATGTTTTGCTTGCGCCAATGGCAGGACTAACAGATATGGCTTTTAGATTTGTGTGCAAAAAAAGTGGGGCAGGTTTAACCGAAACCGAGATGGTTAGTTGCAAGGCTCTTTTTTATGATAACGAAAAGACAAAAGAACTATTAAAATTTTCTAGCATTGAAAAGCCAAAGGCCGTGCAAATTTTTGGGCACGAGCCCGAAATTTTTGAAAGTGTTTTGTCTAGTGGCGTTTTAAAAGATTTTGATATTATAGATATTAATATGGGTTGCCCTGCACCTAAAATCTTTAATAATGGCGATGGCTGTGCTTTAATGAAAAACGCAAAACTAGCCTGTGAAATTATAAAAACTGCAAAAAAATGCACAAAACAGCCGATTATGGTTAAATTTAGGGCTGGTGTTGATGAAAAAAGTGTTAATGCTATTGAGTTTGCAAAAATGTGTGAAAAGGCAGGGGCTGACGCAATTACTATTCATGCTAGAACTCGAGAGCAATTTTATAGTGGGCACGCAGATTGGAACCTTATAAAAATGGTGAAAGAATCTGTTAAAATTCCCGTTTTTGCAAAT
>JAFSXW010000028.1 GCA_017443885.1 Clostridia bacterium
CCACTTCCGCAAGGACAAGGAGAATTTCTGCCAATAAGTCCGTCATTGTTCTTCTTAGTTGCTTGTGGCTTATATTCTTGAAGTTTCTTTCGTTGAGGGGCAACAGCCTTGTTGTTTATAACCTGAATTTTCACATTTAAAAGTGCTTCAACAATCTCTTTTCGCATGCTTTCACCCATTTCATCAAACATATCGAAACCTTCTTGTTGATAAACAGTAACTGGATTTTGGTTTGCATAACCCCTTAGCCCAATACCAATTCTAAGGTTATCCATATCGTCAATATGGTCTATCCATTTTTTATCAATAATTCTAAGCATAATGGTGCGCTCAACATCGTCAAATTTCACACCAAGTTTTTCATCTTCTGTTATTTTTTCTTCGTATCTTTCTTTAACCTTATCGCTTATAATTTTTTCAAGTTCTTTTTTAGAATATTTATTTAACAATTCTGCAGTAATTAAATTTGTTTCAGGCGCAAGCAATCTTTTTTCTAGTTCGGCATTAAAGCCACTAATATCTGCCTCTTCAACTTGCTTAAAATTATAAAACTCGTTTGTTATATTTTCAACGCATTCGTCAATCATCTCTAAAATGCGTTCGTGCATATTTTCGCCTTCAAGTATTCTGTTGCGAAGAGAATAAACTTCTTCACGCTGTTTATTTAAAACATTATCAAATTCAACCACATTTTTACGGGTTGTAAAGTTATATCCTTCAACTTTTCTTTGGGCATTTTCCACCCCCCTTGAAAAGAATTTCCAACTAATTGAAGCATCATTATCTAGTTTAAACATCTGGGCTAAACTTTTAAGCCTATCGCTGCCAAAAATTCTAGAAAGGTCGTCATCTGCACTAATATAGAAAATTGAATATCCAGGCTCGCCTTGCCTTCCTGCACGCCCACGAAGCTGGTTATCAATACGCCTGCTTTCATGGCGTTCTGTGCCCACAATTTTAAGCCCACCAAGCGCTAAAACTTTTTCTCGGTTTTCTTTAATTTCTGGGGCTAGCTTTTCTAGTGTTTCAACATAAAGTTTATGCGCTTTTTTAACATCTTCATCATCTTTAATGGTGTAAGCAGTGGCATCAGATATAACTTCATCGGAATAACCCGCTTTTTTTAGTTCTGCTTTTGCCATAAAGTCGGCATTTCCACCAAGCAAAATATCCGTTCCACGACCAGCCATGTTTGTGGCAATAGTAACAGCGCCAAGTCTACCAGCCTGAGCAATTATCTCGGCTTCTTTTGCGTGATTTTTGGCATTCAGCACATTATGAGGAATTTTCTCTCTTCTTAAAGCCTTTGAAAGCTCTTCACTCTTCTCAACCGTGATAGTACCAACTAGCACAGGTTGTCCCTTTTCATAAGACTCTTTAATTTCTTCTATAATTCCTCTAATTTTAGATTCATGTGAAAAATAGAATTTATCGTTGGCATCTTCCCTTATAACTGGTTTATTTGTTGGAACAACAACAACATCTAGGCCATAAATGCTTTTAAATTCACTTTCTTCTGTTTTAGCTGTTCCCGTCATTCCGCTTAATTTTTTATACATTTTAAAGAAATTTTGAAGCGTTATAGTTGCAATGGTTTTATTTTCAGCATTAATTTTAACGCCTTCTTTTGCTTCAATTGCCTGATGAAGCCCATCACTATATCTTCTTCCAACCATAACACGACCGGTAAATTCATCAACAATTAAAACTTCGCCATCTCTAACGATATAATCATTATCTCGTTTCATTAAAAATCTAGCACGAATAGCATTGTTTATATCGTGGTTTATTTGCGTGTTATCAATATCGCTAAGGTTATCAATATTATAAAATCTTTCTGCTTTGCTTATTCCAGTTTCAGTTAAGTGAATTGTTTTCTTCTTTTCGTCAATTTCAACATCATCATCTTTAAGTGTTTTTGAAAATCTGCAAGCAGTTTGATAAATTTCACTTTTATCGCCACTTGGGCCACTTATAATAAGAGGGGTTCTTGCTTCATCAATTAAAATGCTATCAACTTCGTCCACAATTGCAAACGAAAGCCCCCTAGTTATTCTATCCTCTTTGCGAACAACCATATTATCTCTTAAATAATCAAAGCCAAATTCACTATTTGTTCCATAAATAATATCGCAAGCATAAGCTTTTTTCTTGTCTTGTGGATCTTGCCCAGAGTAAATGTATCCAACAGAAAGCCCTAAAAATTCATGAATTTTCCCCATCCAATCGCTATGATATTTTGCAAGATATTCATTAACAGTTACAACATGCACGGGGTTTCCAGTAAGAGCATTTAAATAAGAAGGAAGTGTTGCAACCAAGGTTTTTCCTTCACCCGTTTTCATTTCAGCAATACGCCCTTGATGAAGCACTATGCCACCAAGAAGCTGAGTGTAATATGGCCTTTGCTTTAAAACTCTATACGCTGCTTCACTAACCACACTAAACGCATCTGGCAAAATACTATCTAGTGTTTCGCCATTTTTTAGTCTTTCCTTTAAAATGCCCGTTTGAGATTTTAATTCTTCATCAGACATTTTTTCATAAATATCTCTTTTTGAAACAATAACATCAGCTATCTTTTTTAATTTTTTGATGTTTTTATTGTTGTCATAATTTTGAATCCATTTAATTAGTCCCATAGTGTTTAGCTACTCTCCAATATATAATATTACTTACATTTTATATAAAAAACTAAAAAAAGTCTAGAAATTTTAAGGCATTAAAGCCATTTTTGTAAAATAATTACAACAAATAAATTTAACATTGAACCTTGTTTTTTA